>NZ_JBEXUP010000053.1:0-56467 GCF_040614375.1 Nonomuraea sp. NPDC005983 | reverse complement strand
GCCCGGACGGCGCGGCCCGCCACCCCGCGCAGGTACTGCGAGGCGGTGTAGACCAGGCCGGGGGTTCGCGCCGGGACGACGTACGCCTCGATCGCCTGGGCGGCGAAGGCCCGGCCCGTCCCCGCGAGACCGACGGCGGTGCCCGAGGTCCCGGTGGCCTCAGTGCCGTTCAGGGTGGCCGCGACCTTCACCCCGGCGCGGGCGTCCAGCGTGACCTCGGCGTCGCGGTCCAGCGACACCGGCTGGGCGACCAGGGTGAAGGACGGAATCCACGGCTCGCGCTCCGGGTTCCTGGTCGGGATCCAGGAGAACGCGGTGTAACGGCCCCGCGGCAGCGTGCCCGTGAGCGGCCTGCCGAACGTGGAGCCGCTGTAGTACGTGCCGGTGTCGTGGTTGGCCAGGTAGACCGCGAAGCCGTAGGTCGCGCCGTTGGCCACGCCGTCGCGGTCGATCGTGGTGAGCGTCAGCTGCCGCTCGGGCGTCGCCGGCACGGCCGACACGGCGACCCTGACCAGGTCACGGGCGCCCCTGGCGGTGATGAGGCCGCTCGTCCCGGCGGTCACCGCGACCTTCGCCTCGCCTCCCGCGGGGACGGTGACGTGGCGCGGGTCGAGGGTGATCCCGCTCGGGGCGTCCAGCGTGAGGTGGACGGGCCGGTCGCCGTCATTGCGGTAGGTGATCGCCGAGGTGTGGGCGGGCGCGAGGTTGAGCGTGGCGGGTTCGGCCAGCAGATGGCGGCCGGTCGCCCGGTCCAGGTCCACGACGCCGGTGCCCTGCTCGAACACGCTCGCCCCGTCGATCGGGTTCGCCGTGCTGACCAGCGCCGCCTTGAGCCGGGTCGCCGGCCAGCCGGGGTGCAGGGCGGCCAGGATCGCCGCCGCGCCCGCCACGTGCGGGGTCGCCATCGAGGTGCCGTTGGCCAGCGTGTACCGGTCGTCGATCGGCAGGCCCATCGCGGTGCCGGTGGCGCGGGCCGCGGTGATGGAGTAGCCGGGCGCGGAGATCTCCGGCTTGACCGCGTTGTCCCCTGCGCGGGGGCCGCGGCTGGAGAAGTAGCTGAGCCGGCCGTCCTTGGTGACGCTGCCGACGGTGAGCGCGGAGTCGGCGCTGCCGGGCGCGGTGACCGTGCCCTTGCCGCCGTCGTTGCCCGCGGCGACCACGAACAGCGTGCCGTACGTGGCGCTCAGCGCGTTGAGCGACTGCGACAACGGGTCGGTGCCGTCGGTGTAGCCGCCGCCCAGGCTGAGGTTGACCACCTTGGCGCCGGAAGCGGCCGCCCACTCCATGCCGGCGATGATCGCCGAGTTGGGGCAGCCGGTGTTGAGGCAGACCCGGCCGATCATCAACGTGGCGCCCTGGGCCACACCCGGATACCGGCCGGACCCGGCGATGATGCCCGCGACGTGCGTGCCGTGGCCGACCGTGTCGGCGACCCCGGTCGCGCTCGCGGTGAAGTCGCGCGTCTCGCCGATCCTGCCCGCCAGGTCCGGGTGCGTGGCGTCGACGCCGGTGTCGAGCACCGCCACCGTCACCCCCGCGCCGGTGAGCCCGCGCCGCCACGCGGCGGGCGCGCCGATCTGGCCGGTGCTCTCCACGTCCAGCGGCTTGGCCGTGCCGTCCAGCGTGATCTTCTGGATCCCGTCGGCCAGCCGGTCCGCCTGGGCGGGAGCGTTCGGGTTGACGCCCTTCCAGAACTCCGCCACCCGCGCCCACGCCACAGTGACAGCCGCCGCGTTGACCGACGGAAGCTCCCGCTTGACCTGCGCGCCGTCGGCGCGCAGCGCGTCCTTGCCCGCCTTGACGGCGGTGGGGGAGGCGTAGCCGACGATCAGCGGCAGCGTGTCGCTGCCGGCGCTCCAGTTCGCCATCAGGCCGGTCACGTCGAACAGCGCCGGGTCCAGCGCGCCGGTGTCGACCAGCCGGCGCACGTCGAACGGGACGACGGAGACGTGCCCGTCCTTGACCTCCTGCGTGTACGGCATGCCCGCGCGGCCCGGGGCCGGCAGGAAGCTCACTCCGGGGGAGCCGTCGGGCAGCACGTCCAGCAGGACCTGGTCGCCGGTGATCAGGGTGACGGCTCCAGGCGGCGGGGCCGCGTCCGCCCGGGCGGGACCGCCCTGCAGAAGACCGGCCGCCAGGGCCGTCGCCAGCAGGGCGAGGAGTGGTCGGGGGGAGGACCGCATGCAGGCTCCAAGTACAGATCAGTGGGGACGGATCGGAGGTTTGCACAGCGGCGAGCCGGCACGGAACACTTCGCCTTGCCCAATAGCGGACATTGACGCAAATCCGACAACGAGCCCGACATCGGGGGCGGGGAGGTCGCATGCTCGAGGCGCTCGGCCTGAGCGGCCGGGAGGAGGCCGCCTACCAGGCCCTTCTCGACCATCCGGCGGTGACCGCCGCCGAGCTGCGCGACCTCGGCGCCAGCGCCCGCACGTTAGCCGCGCTCCAGGCCAAGGGGCTGGCCGTCCGGCTGGCCGGCAACCCGGCGCGTTACGCGGCCGCACCTCCGCAGGTCGCGCTCGAACTGCTGGTCCGTTCCCGCGAGGAGGAGCTCCAGCGGGTCCGCCTGGACGTGCTGCGGCTCGCGGAACGCTTCCGCGCCGCGCACCGCCAGGACGGCCCCGGAGGCCAGGACGGCGTCGTCGAGACCGTCGAAGGCCCCGACGCGGTACGCCAGCGGTGGAACCAGATCCAGCGCGGGGCCAGGCACGAGATCTGCGTGCTCGACCGGCCGCCGTACCTCACGCACGCCAACCCGGTGCAGCCCGAGCGGCACGCCCAGGGCGTCGGCTACCGCGTCGTCTACGACACCGCCGCGCTGGCCGTCCCCGGCCGGCTGGCCGACATCGAGGCGCACATCGGGCAGGGCGAGCAGGCCCGGGTGGCCTCGGACGTGCCGGTCAAGATGCTGCTGGCGGACGACGCCGTCGGCATGATCTCGCGCAGGCGGCCCGCCGCCGCCGACAGCGTGCTGATCATCCACGACTCCTCCCTGCTCACGGCGCTGCGAGCGCTGTTCGAGTCGGTGTGGAACCGGGCCTCGCCCTACTCCCGGCTGACCGGCACGCCCGGTGGGCGCAGCCCGCTGGGAGGGGACGACGGTCGGCTCCTGACACTCCTCGCCGCCGGGATGACCGACGAGGCGATCGCCCGGCAGCTCGGCTGGCACCCGCGCACCGTGCAACGGCGCGTGCGGCGGCTGATGGACCAGCTCGGCGTGCGCACCCGGTTCCAGGCGGGCATGCACGCCCAGCGTGAGGGCTGGCTGTAGTCGCGTTGCGAGATCACCGTTGTGGCGGTTAACCTGACCAGGTGCGAATCAGCCTGCAGCCTTCCTGGTGGCGCCGCTCCTAGGCGGCGCGCGATCTCGCATTCTTCGACAGACGGCCGTCCCGGAAGGCGGCCATACTTCTGCCCGCCCTCGGGGCTCATCATGTGACTAAGGGGCAGTGGTGGAGACGAGCGGATATACCAGCGGATACACGACGGCTGGGGGCATCGGCGTCGAGCGCGAGGCACGTGACGTGCCGGAGGAGGCGCTCGAGGAGATCGTGACCGCCCTCTCCGAGAGGCGCGGGGGCGCGTTCTCGTCCGGGATGGACTATCCGGGCCGCTACAGCCGATGGGCCTTCGGGTACGTCGACCCCTGCCTGGAGCTGGTCGCCAAGGGGCGCGTGATCTCCGCCAGGGCGCTGAACGCGCGCGGCCGGGTCGTGCTGCCCGCCGTCGCCTCCTGCCTGCTGGCCGCGGGCAAGCCGGTCTCCGAGCCCACCGCCGACCACGTCGAGGTGCACGTCCCCGAGTCCGAGAGCCTGCTGCCCGAAGAGATGCGCAGCCGCAGGCCCACCGTGTTCACCGCGATCCGCGAGGTCATCGCCGCGTTCAAGGGCGACGACCCGCACCTCGGCCTGTACGGCGCGTTCGGCTACGACCTGGCCTTCCAGTTCGAGCCGATCAGGCAGGAGCTCGTCCGCCCCGACGACCAGCGCGACCTCGTCCTCCACCTGCCCGACAGGCTCGTCGTGATCGACAGGCAGCGCGAGACCTGCGTCGAGTTCCGCTACGAGTTCACCGTCGACGGCGCCACCACGCGCGGCCTCGACCGCACCGGCACCGCCACCCCGGCGGCCACCCCCGGCGAAGCCCTGAAAAATGTCCCGAAAAATCCTGAAAAGGGGGAGTACGCCAAGGTAGTCGCCGCCGCCAAGGAGAAGTTCAAGCGCGGCGACCTGTTCGAGGTCGTCCCCGGCCAGGTCTTCCACACCACCTGCGCCGACCCGTCCGCGTTCTACCGCAGCCTGCGCCAGAGCAACCCGGCCCCGTACGAGTTCATCATCAACCTCGGCGAGGGCGAGCACCTGGTCGGCGCGTCGCCCGAGATGTACGTCCGGGTCAACGGCGACCGCGTCGAGACCTGCCCCATCTCCGGCACCATCGCGCGCGGCAGCAACCCGGTCGAGGACGCCGAGGCCATCCGCACCCTCCTGTCGAGCGTCAAGGAGGAGTCGGAGCTGACCATGTGCACCGACGTCGACCGCAACGACAAGTCGCGTATCTGCGTCCCCGGCTCCGTGCAGGTCATCGGCCGCCGCCAGATCGAGCTCTACAGCCGCCTGATCCACACCGTCGACCACATCGAGGGCCGCCTGCGCCCCGAGTTCGACGCCCTCGACGCCTTCCTCACCCACATGTGGGCCGTCACGGTCACCGGCGCGCCGAAGACCTGGGCCATGCAGTTCATCGAGGACCACGAGGCCACCACGCGCAGGTGGTACGGCGGCGCCATCGGCTTCATCGGCTTCGACGGCTCCATGAACACCGGCCTGACCCTGCGCACCGCCCAGATCAAGGACGGTATCGCCGCCGTCAGGGCCGGGGCCACGCTGCTGTTCGACTCCGACCCCGCGGCCGAGGAGCGCGAGACCGAGCTCAAGGCCAGCGCCCTGCTCGGCGCGCTCGCCGCCGTCAACGAGCCCGACGCCTACGCCGAGCCCGTCGCGGTGGTCCGCGAGCAGCCGGGCCAGGGCATGAAGGTGCTGCTCGTCGACCACGAGGACTCCTTCGTCAACACCCTCGCCGACTACTTCCGCCAGGAGGGCGCGGACGTCGTCACGCTGCGCCACGGCTTCCCCCCGGCCATGATCGACGAGATCGGGCCCGACCTGGTCGTGCTGTCGCCCGGCCCCGGCTGGCCGTCCGACTTCGGCATGTCGGCGCTGATCGACGAGATCTACGCCCGCGACCTCGCCCTCTTCGGCGTCTGCCTCGGCCTGCAGGCGATGGTCGAGCACGCGGGCGGCTCCCTCGAACTGCTCGACTACCCCGAGCACGGCAAGCGCGGCCGGGTGTCCAGGCTCGGCGACAGCGCGCTGCTCGACGGCCTGCCCGGCGAGTTCGTCGCGGCCCGCTACCACTCGCTGCACGCCAAGCGGCCCGGCGTGGTCGGCTTCGCCGCCACCGCGCTCACGCCCGACGGCAACGTGATGGCCATCGAGGACACCGCCAAGCGCCGCTTCGGCGTCCAGTTCCACCCCGAGTCGATCCTGACGGTCGAGGGTGGCGCAGGTGCGAAGGTCATCCGCAACGTGCTGCGCCTGTCGCGCCGGTGAGGGAGGCGCTGCGCCTCTCGCGTCGGTAAAACGTCCACGGGAGCGTGCGGGGAGCACCTAGAGTCTCCGCATGCTCCCCGTAGACCTGCCAGGCACGGTGCGTGACGCCCTGCTCGCCCCGCTCGTCGACCACCACTGCCACGGGGTGCGCCGCGACGACCTGTCCAGGGCGGGGTTCGAGCTGCTGATCAGTCCGAGCGGCGCTCCCGCCCCGCCGGGAACGACCCACTTCGACACCCCGCTCGGCGCGGCCATCCGCCGCTGGTGCGCCCCCGTCCTCGACCTGGAGCCGCACACCTCGGCGGCCGTCTACCTCTCGCGCCGGGCCGAGCTGGGCGCCGACGAGGCCAACCGGCGGCTGCTGCGGGCCGCCGGGGTGATGGCGATCCTGGTCGACACCGGCCTGGAGAGCGCCGAGCTGCTGTCGGCCGCCGAGATGGGCCGCCACAGCGGCGCGGCGATCGACGAGATCGTCAGGATCGAGCAGATCGAGCAGGACGTGGCCGAGATGGCGCAGGCCGCCGTCGACTACCTCGACAGCCTGGCCGAGGAGCTGGCCGCCAGGGCCGCCAGGGCCGTCGGCATGACGACCGTCATCGCCTACCGGTGCGGGCTCGGCTTCGACCCGTCCAGGCCGACCCGGGGCGCGGTGATCGCCGCCGCCAACCAGCGGCTGGCCGACCCGAAGGCGCGGCTGACCGACCCGATCCTGCTGCGCCACCTGCTCTGGGCCGCCGTGGACGTCGCCAGGGAACGCGGCCTGCCTGTGCAGTTCCACACCGGCCTCGGCGGCGACCCCGACGTCGACCTGCACCGCGCCGACCCGGCCAGGATGACCGGCTTCATCAGGGCGCTCCAGCCGATCGGCGTGCCGGTGGTCCTGCTGCACTGCTACCCCTTCCACCGCCAGGCCGCCTACCTGGCCGCCGCGTACCCGCACGTGTACGCGGACGTCGGCCTCGCGCTGACCCACACCGCGGCGGGCTCGGCCCGGGTCATGGACGAGCTGCTGGAGCTCACGCCGTTCCACAAGCTGCTCTACAGCTCCGACTGCCACGGCGTGGCCGAGACCTGCCTGCTGGGCGCGCTCGCCTTCCGCCGGGCCCTGGCCGGCGCGCTGAAGTGGCGCATCGAGGCGGGGGAGTGGAGCGCCGCCGACGCGGCCAGGATCGCGCACATGATCGGCTCCGGCAGCGCCCGCCGGATCTACCGCCTCTGACCCCCGAAGGGCCGCGCGGCGGGCTCACCAAGGCCGGGAAGGCGCCGCTCGCCACGCCGCGCGGTGCCATCACCCGGGGGCAGAGTCGCGCCCGGTCGCGGGACCTGGTTTGCTTGGGCCGTCACATCACCCATCACCGAGCGGGGGCTCGCCATGCGCACCGTCGAACCCGAGGTCTTCATCGTCGCCCGTCCTGAGCTGGACTACGACGAGCTCGCCCGCTACCTGGGCGAGGTCGGCGGGCAGAGCTGGCTGGAACGCCTCGACCGGGGCGACCTCGACGCGCAGAACCTCGCCGAGTTCGCCGGCCGGCTCTGCTACCGATCCTTCGAGCCCGGCCTCAACCCGAACGTGGTCAGGATCAGGGAGAGGCAGGACGACTACCTCCGCAACATCCTGGCCAGCGCCCACGGCTCCGTCCTGGAGCACGTCAGCTTCAGCTTCGTGCTGCACAACGTCAGCCGCGTCCTGACGCACGAGCTGGTGCGGCACCGCCCCGGCGTGGCCATCTCCCAGGAGTCGCTGCGCTTCGTCCGGCTCGACGAGCTGCCGTTCTGGTTCCCCGAGTGGGCCCAGCAGGACCCCGAGCTGATGACGCGGGCCACCGCCGTCCTGGAGCAGCTGGAGCAGTTCCAGCTCTGGATGGCCGACCACTTCGGCCTCGACGAGGAGGGCGTGCCCTTCTCCGAGAAGAAGCACCGCACTTCGTTCATGCGCAGGTTCGCGCCGGAGGGGCTGGCCACCGGGCTGGTGTGGACCGCGAACGTCCGCACCCTGCGGCACACGATCGAGGCCCGTACCGCGGTCGGTGCGGAGGAGGAGATCCGCCTGCTGTTCCAGCGCATCGGCGAGCTGATGCGCAAGGAGGCCCCCGCACTCTTCGGCGACTACGTGGTCGAGGACGGCGCCTGGATCCCCGGCTGGCGCAAGGTCTAGCGAGCGCGCCGGCGCTCTGGGCGCGGGTCTAGGTGAGGGCGGGGAGCACGTACACCTCGGCGCCGGGCGGCAGCGCGCAGTCGAGGTCGCCGAGGCCGCGCGCGTTCTCGCCGCACACGATCATGTTGATGTGGCGGCGGATACGGCCGTAGTCGTCGCGCAACCGCTCCTCCAGCAGCGGATGCGCCCGGCGCAGCCGGTCGAGGGCCGAGCCCAGGGTGGGCGGGGTGTCGCGGTCGGCGCCGACCGCGAAGACCTTCACCTCGCTCCTTCCGCTCACCCATCGGCGCAGCGAGTTGGGCAGGACGAACACCACCATGGTGACGGGCATCGAGAACGGCACCGCGAAGGACTCGCTCATCGACTACAGCACCGCCGCGCGGACGGTCAGCACGTCCGGCAGGTGCCTGGCCACCTGCGACCAGCTCTCGCCGTCGTCGTGGGAGGCGTACACCTCGCCGTCGCGGGTGCCGAAGAACACACCCGCCTGCGAGGCGGTCAGCGCGTCGCGCAGCACCGCGGCGTGCACCGGGCCCTCGGGCAGGCCGCGGTCGAACGGTTGCCAGCTCTCGCCCGCGTCGTCGCTGCGGTAGACGCGGTAGCGGTGACCGACCGGAGTGCGGTCGATGTCGGCCTGCAGCGGCAGCACGTAGACGGTGTCGGGCCGCGAGGGGTGCACCACGATCGGGAAGCCGAAGTCCGACGGCAGCGATGAGCCGATGTCCTGCCAGGTGCCGCCGAAGTCGTCGCTGCGGTAGACGCCGAAGTGGTGCTGGAGGAACAGCCGCCGGGGCCGCGACGGGTCCATGCCGACCTTGTGCACGCACTGGCCGAACTCCGGGTACTGCCGGCCCTCCGGCAGGAACGGCGCGCGGATGTTCTGGTTGGCCGCCTGCCAGGTCAGGCCGCCGTCGGTGGTGCGGTAGAAGCCGGCCGCCGAGACCGCGACCCCCATGATCGCGGGGTCGGTCGGGTGGCTGACGATCGTGTGCAGGCAGAGCCCGCCGCCGCCCGGCTGCCACCGCTCCCGGTGCGGGTGCTCCCACAGCCCTTCGACCAGGCGGTAGGTGACGCCGCCGTCCTCGGAGCGGAACAGCGCGCCCGGCTCGGCGCCGGCCCACACCACGCCGGGCTCCGACGGCGAGGGCAGCAGCTGCCACACTCTGGTCAGCGTGGCCCCGGTCTTCTCGGGGAAGGCGATGGGCGGCCGCTCCGCCTCCTGCCAGCTCTCGCCGAGGTCGTCGGAGTACATCACGGACGGGCCGAAGTGGCCGTACTCGATGCCGGCGAGCAGCCTGGGGGTGGCGCCGCGCGTGTCGATCGCCACCGCGGGCACCGCGACCGTCGAGAACCGGATCGGCTCGACCTCGTACGGGCCGCCGTCCGTCGAACGGGCGAGGAACAGGCCCTTGCGGGTGCCGATCGCGAGCATCGTGTCGCTCATACCAAGCTCCCATCGCTCTCATGTTCGCTTCTGGCCATCGTGACATGCGGCGGCGGGCACCGCTGAGGACTGCGCGATTTGCTGACCGATTACCTGGGAGGTAGGGCCGGTGAGTCCAACGGGGTCGGGGTGGGTCGATAGGGAAAGGGATGACCTGCGGCGATTGTCGCGGGACGACGGAAGCCGGCTCTCCCTCCCTACGACGGCTGGGGCCACACCGCCTACGGCCGCGGCGAGTGCGTCACCGACATCGTCGACGCCTCCCTCATCGCCCGTACGCTCCCAGCCCCGGACGAACGGTCTGCGGGCCGACGCGCACGACGAGGTGCGCCGCCCTCTGCGTTTATAACGCTTCCGCCGCGGGAGCAAAGGCCAAACCGAAACCCCTTGACGTGGGTCGATGCGCGGAAGTACGTTCCTCGAAATTATCTGGGAAGTTCCCAGACAGTAGAGGAGAAGGCTGTGGGAGAGCGCGCGGGAAGCCCCCAGTTGCTGCGCCAGATCAACGATCGCGTGGCGCTGCTGGCGCTGCTCGAGCGAGGGCCGCTCACCCGTCTGGAGCTCGAGTCGCACATCGGGTTGTCGAAGCCGGCGACCGCTGACCTGCTGCTCCGCCTGGAGAAGAGCGGCCACGTGCGACGCGCGGGATTCCGAGAGGGTGGCAAGGGGCCGCGCGCACAGCTCTGGTCGGTCAACGGCGCGCAGGCCTACGTGGCGGCCGTCGACCTCACCCCTCAGACTCTGGACGTCGCGGTCTCCGACATCTGCGGGGAGATCGTCGCCGAGTACCGCTACCACGCCGAGAAGAACGCGAGTCTCGGCGTGGAGGACCTGCGCCAGTCGGTCGCCCTCGCCGCCGGCGAGGTGGGGTTGGCCACCGGAGAACTGCGGCGGGTCGTCGTGGGGCTGCCCGGCTCCGTGGACAGGCGGACCGGCTTGCTGGGCTTCGCCCCGCATCTGCCCGGATGGCAGGGCTTCGACGTGCTGGAACGGCTGGCCGGATCGCTTGCCACGTCGGTGACGGTCGAGAACGACGTGAACCTGGTCGCGCTCGACGAGATGGCGGTCGGCCGGGCGGTGGGCCTCGACGATTTCGTGCTGATCTGGATCGGACGAGGAACCGGCGCCGCGGTGGTCTCCGAGGGACGCCTGCTGCGAGGGGCGTCCGGCGGCGCCGGTGAGATCGACTGGATGCCCTGCCCTGCTCCGCGGGCCACCGGCGGCCAAGCCGTGACTCACCGGCAGCGGGTTGGCGACGTGCTCAGCAGCAACGCGCTGACGGAGCTGGCCCGGACGCACGGCCTGGCCGGAGACGAGCTGGACAAGCTCCTCGCAGGGGATCTCGGCGCGGACCCCGCCGCCTGTGCCGCCTTCCGGCGCGACGTGGCCGGCCGGGTGGCGCTGGCGGTGGCAGGAGTGGTGTCCGTCGTCGATCCCGAACTCGTGGTCCTCGCGGGCGATGTCGGCAGAGCCGGCGGCAGCGCCCTGTGCGGCCTGGTCGCCGACGAACTGGCCGACCTCGTCCTGCCCCGACCGGACATCCAACCAAGCCTGGTGACCGGCAACCCGGTCCGCTCAGGCGCGCTGCGGCTGGCCCTGGCCCAAGCGCGTGAAGAGGTATTCGCCATCCCCTCCTGATGGCTTATCTCGCCCCCCCCTTGACCCGGCCACGGTGGCGGGTCGGCAGTTTCCCCCCTTGGAGGGTTCAATGCGACGAATCGGTGTCGCGACGGCGTGCCTGGCACTCGCCCTGATCGCGGGCGGATGTGGCGCGGTGACAAGCTCATCAGGCACGGCGGACGCGCCGGCCGCCAACGAGAAAGTGTCCCTCAGCGTCTGGAGCAAGTTCAGCGGTCGCGAGCTGGGACTGCTCCAGAAGGCGCTGGACGGCTTTCACGTAAAGCACCCCAACATCACTGTCGACAACCGCGGAAGCCAGGACGACGACAAGGTCGCTCAGGCGATCCGGGGAGGCAACCCGCCCGACGTCGCCATCTCCTTCTCCACCGACAACATCGGCCAGTTCTGTTCCAGCGGAGCCTGGCAGGACCTCAAGCCCTACATCACCCGCGACAAGCTCGATCTGAACCAGCTTCCCGCCGCCACCCGCACGTACACCGAGTTCAAGGGGGCGCGGTGCGCGATGCCGCTGCTCGCCGACGTGTACGGCCTCTACTACAACAAGGCGATGTTCGCCAAGGCCGGCATCAGCACGCCCCCGAAGACCATGTCGGAGCTGTTCGAGTACGCGAAGAAGCTCACGGTCTTCAACCCCGACGGGTCCATCAAGGTCGCCGGGTTCGTGCCCACGATCGGTTTCTACTCCAACCACGTGCAGATGTGGGCGGCCAACTGGGGCGTGCAGTGGAAGGGCCAGGACGGCAAGTCCGCCCTCGGCACGGACCCCCAGTGGCAGGCGATGCTCGAATGGGCGAAGAAGTTCACCGACTTCTACGGCCGCGACAAGCTGGCCAAGTTCACGGCCGGTCTCGGCCAGGAGTACTCACCGGATCACGCCTTCGAGAAGGGCCAGATCGCCATGGCGATGGACGGCGAGTATCGCACCGCCTTCATCGCGGCCGAGGCGCCGGACCTGGACTACGCGACCGCGCCGTTCCCGGTCGCGGACAACAAGCCCGAGTTGTACGGAGGCGGCTACACCACAGGCACGATCATCGGGGTCCCGAAGGGCGCCAAGAACCCTGGCGCGGCGTGGGAGCTGGTCAAGTACCTGTCGACGGACACCGCCGCCCTGCAGGGGCTGGCCCAGGGGCTCAAGAACGTCCCCTCCACGGTCCCCGCGCTGCAGGACCCCACGCTACAGCAGGACGAGCACTTCAAGACCTTCCTGGAGATCTTCGCCAGCCCGAACCTCGCCACCAACCCGGCCAGCTCGAACGGCGGCGCCTACATCAAGACCGCTGAAGACTTCGCCACCGCCTATCAGGGCGGCAGCGTGCCCGACCTGAAGGCGGGCCTGACGAAGGCCGCCGCGCAGATCGACGCCGACGCGCAACTCGGCGGCTGACCACCGATGACCACCAAGCCACAGGCTGCGCGCGCGGCCAGGTTCGTCCTCGCCGGATGGACCCGGCCACGGCCGGGGCACTGGGTACGGCCGCTGGCCTTCATGGCACCTGCTCTGATCGGTTTCGCGGTCTTCTTCGCCTACCCTCTCGGCGCGCTCGTCTACTACTCCTTCACCCGCTACGACCTGCTCAATACCCCGGTGTGGGTCGGACTGCGCAACTACGCCTTCCTCGTCGCGCAGGACCCCCTGGCCCGCAAGGCGGCCTACAACACCGTGTGGCTGGTCGTCGTCATCACCGTGCTGCGCCTGATCTTCGCGACCGGCGTCGCCGCCGTGCTGGCCAGGATCAGGAACGGTGCGGGGCTGTTCCGGACGCTGATCTACCTGCCCGCGCTGGCCCCTCCGGTGGCGGCCACCCTGGTCTTCACCTTCCTCTTCAATCCCGGTACCGGGCCGGTGAACACGGTGCTGAGCTGGTTCGGCATCCAGGGGCCGCTGTGGTTCAGCGACCCCGCGTGGGCCAAGCCCGGGCTCACCCTGCTCACCCTGTGGGTCTCGGGCGAGCTGATCATCATCCTGCTGGCCGGGATGCTCGACGTGCCCGGTGAGCTCTACGAAGCGGCGGGCCTGGACGGCGCGGGTTCGCTGCGACGGTTCTGGCACATCACCCTGCCGTCGATCGCGCCGGTGCTCGTCTTCGGGGTGATCAACTCCATCATCCTGGGGCTGCAGTACTTCACCCAGGCGGTGGTGGCGGCCTCGGTGGCCTCCGGGTCGGCCGACATCGCCGGCAGCCAGCGGGTCATCGGCTACCCCGACAACTCGACGTTGACCTTCCCCGTCTGGCTGTACCAGCAGGGATTCCACTACTACAACATGGGTTACGCATCAGCCATGTCGATCGTCCTGTTCGCGGTCTCGACGGTGTTCACCTTGCTCTTCGTCCACCGGCTGCGCCGAGGGGCACACGCCGAGGGGATGGCGTGATGGCCGCTCTCACCACCAGCGGCACCACCACGAGAGGCCCGCGGCGGCGCGGCGTCCTGCGCTGGATCGCCACGCACAGCATCGCGCTGGCGATCGGGGTGATGTTCGTGCTGCCCCTGGTCTTCGTCGCGCTCACCGCGTTCATGTCCGACCGGCAGGCGTTGACGGCCGATCTGTGGCCGCGCTCCTGGCATCCGGAGAACTTCGCGGAGGTGTTCCGCACCGCGCCGCTGCTGAAGTATCTGGGCAACAGCGTGATGTACTCGCTGCTGGCCACGGCCGGGATGCTGGTCTCCAGCGTGCCGGCCGCGTACGCCCTGGCGCGGATGCGCTGGCGGGGTCGCGAGGTGGCGTTCCTGGTAGTGATCGCCGCCATGATGATCCCGCCGCAGGTCCTGGCCGTGCCGCTCTACGTCCTGTGGGCGCGTCTGCACCTCACCGGCACCCTGTGGCCGCTGATCCTGCCGTACTTCCTGGTCGACGCGTTCAGCATCTTCCTGCTGCGGCAGTTCTTCCTCACGATCCCGCAGTCCTACCTGGACGCCGCGCGGGTGGACGGCTGCGGCGACCTGCGGACGCTGCTGCGCGTGCTGCTCCCGATGACCCGGCCCGGCATCGCCGCGGTGTCCCTGTTCTGCTTCATGTACACCTGGAACGACTATTTCGGTCCACTGCTGTACGCCGGGGAGAACCCGGACAACTGGACATTGTCGCTGGCGCTGGCGTCCTTCCGGGGCGCACACCAGGTGCAGTGGAACCTCACCATGGCCGCCACGGTGGTGGTCATGCTGCCGGTGATCCTTCTTTTCGTCTTCGCACAGAAATCCTTCGTCAGAGGCATCACCTTCACAGGAGTCAAGGGTTGAAACTGACCGTCATCGGGGGCGGCTCCACCTACACCCCGGAACTGGTAAGCGGGATCGCCGATCGGCACGCCGGCCTCGATATCGAGGAGATCGCGCTGGTCGACCCCGACATGGAACGTCTTGAGGTCGTGGGCGGGTTCGCGCGCCGCCTCCTCGATCACGCGGGTCATCCGGCCAAGCTGCGCCTCACCTCCGATCTGGAGGCAGGCGTCGACGGTGCCGCCGCCGTGCTGCTCCAACTGCGCGTCGGCGGCCAGGCCGCCCGCGCAACCGACGAGACGGTGCCACTGGAGTGCGGGTGCGTCGGCCAGGAGACCACAGGCGCGGGAGGCCTGGCCAAGGCGCTGCGCACGGTGCCGGTGGTCCTCGACGTCGCGGACCGGGTCCGGCAGATCGCCGGCGAGAAGGCCTGGATCGTCGACTTCACCAACCCCGTCGGGATCGTCACCCGGGCGCTGCTCAACGCCGGTCACCGCGCGGTGGGGCTCTGCAACGTCGCCATCACCTTCCAGCGCTGGGTGGCCGGGCAGCTCGGCGTCGCCCCGGACACGGTCGCCTTGGAGCACGTCGGCCTCAACCATCTCACCTGGGTGCGTGCGGTACGGGTCGACGGCGTGGACGTGCTCCCCCGGCTGCTGGCCGACCATGCCGACCAGCTCGCCGAGCACGTCGGGCTTCCCGCCGCGTTGATGCGCCGGCTCGGCGCGGTGCCGTCGTACTACCTGAAGTACTACTACCGTCACGACGAGATCGTGGCCGAGGAGCGCGTCCGCTCTCCACGGGCCGAGGACGTGGCCGCGCTGGAGCACGACCTCCTCGACCTGTACCGCGATCCGAGCCTGGTCGCCAAGCCGGCTCTGCTGGAGCAGCGGGGTGGCGCCTACTACTCGGAGGCGGCGGTGCAACTGGTCGCGTCCCTGCTGACCGGCCGGGGAGATGTGCAGGTGGTGAACACCCGCAACGGCTCCACCCTGCCTTTCCTGCCCGCCGACGCCGTCGTCGAGGTCCCCGCGCGGATCACCGGCGCGAGCCCGGCGCCCCTGCCGATGGCTCCGCTTCCGCCGGCTATCGCGGGTCTCATCGCCCACGTCACCGCGTACGAGAACCTGGCCCTGGAGGCGGCGCTGTACGGCGGCCGTGACCGGGTGTTCGACGCGCTGATGGCGCACCCGCTCATCGGCCAGATCGAGCAGGCGACGACCCTGGCCGACCGGCTGGTCGCGGTCAACCGCCACTTCCTGCCCTGGGCGGCGAAGTGATCGACGCGATACTGGCGCTCGACGGCGGCAACTCGAAGACGGACGTGCTCCTCGTCGCGGCGGACGGCACCGTGTTGTCGCAGGTGCGAGGTCCGGGGGCGTCGGCGCAGAGTGTGGGCGTCGCCGCCAGCGCCGCCACCCTTGACGCGCTGGTCCAGCAGGCGGTTCGGCAGGTCGATCCCGAAGCGCGGCCTCCGTACGTCCGGCATACGGCGGCCTACCTCGCCGGAGTCGACTTCGGCCGCGAGCAGGAGGCGCTGACACGGGCGCTGGCCGAGCTGGGTTGGTCCGAAGGGATCACCGTCGACAACGACACCTTCGCACTGCTGCGCGCCGGCACCCGTCGCGGGCACGGGGTGGCTGTGGTCTGCGGGGCGGGCATCAACTGTGTCGCCGTGGCACCGGACGGCAGAACCCTGCGGTTCCCGGCGATCGGCCGGTTGTCCGGCGACTGGGGCGGCGGCCTGTTCCTGGGTGACGAGACGCTGTGGCGGGCCGTGCGGGCCGAAGACGGCCGAGGCCCCGACACCGCGTTGCGACCAGCGGTGCTCGCCCACTTCGGCGTGTCCACCGTGGCCGAGCTGGTCGAACAGCTCCACTTCGGGGAGGTCCGCCGGACCCGGCTGCAGGAGCTCAACCCGCAGCTGCTGGCCATCGCCCGAGCCGGGGACGCCGTGGCCACCAAGGTGGTCGATCGACTCGCCGAGGAGGTGGTCCTGCTCGCGTCGGCGGCGCTGCGCCGACTGGACCTGCTGGACGTCCCGGTCGACATCGTGCTCGGGGGCGGCATCCTCGCGGCGGGCGATCAGTACCTGCTCGACCGTATCCGCACCGGATGTCGTCAGACCGCTCCGAAGGCCGAGACGCTGGTGGTGGACGTACCCCCGGCCGTGGGCGCCGCGCTGCTCGGCCTTCAGGAGATCGGCGCGGCAGCCGAGGTGGAAGACCGCCTGCGCGACAGCCTCCGCTGACCGCCTGCGGAATCTGCGGGAGGGCGGAAGCGGTCCAGGGGAGTCGGCTCACACCGGCTCCCCTGTTCGGCTCCCCGAGGGGGAGGTAGCGGCCTTGCCGGTGAGGGAGTCGAGTTGAGTCAGGATCGACGGGTCGCTGATCTTCTCGTCCTCGGCGAGCAGGAGCACCTTGCTCAGAATGATGCTCGTCATCCGGTCTTCGTCGGCGAACGGCAGGAACAGCCGCCGGTGCGCCGTGGCGCCGAACGAGGCGGGCACCACACAGAGGTAGCCGCCCGGGTCGACGTGGATGCTGCCGCTGGTCAGATGCACCCGGTAGGTCGCCCGGGTGCCGCGTACCACGGCCGAGTGCCCTTCGACGGTGACCCGGGCCAGCCTCAGGTCGGCGATGAGCGCCGCGAGCACCTGCGCCCGACTCGCCGCCTGCGCCGGCGACAGGTACGCTTCCGGCTCGGTGCCGGCGACCGACACCACCAAGTCCAGGTCTCGCATTACCTCGGAGAACACCACCGGCGGCACGTCGACCAGCGGCACTGGTGTGCCGCCGACGCTGCCCGAGCCGGTCGGGGCGCCGTGACGGCCCGGGTCACGGTGGGCGCCGGTCAGGAAGCGGATCTCGCCGACAAGGACGTCCCCCATCCCGAAGTAGCCGTGGAAGTCGCAGCGCAGCGCAGCGATGAGGCTGTCGCCGACGGCGCGGGTCGCCTGGTGGTCGTCGTACTCGCCGTGGGTGGACCAGCCCCGGCCGGACAGCAACTGGCCCGCCACCTTGCCGTTGACCGTCTGACCGGCGAACCGCCGCGACACGTCGCCCGCCTCGCGTTCCGCGGGAGTGAGCGCATACAACTCCCGGAACGCCTGCTTGACCGGCTGCCGGAGGCGACGCCGCACGATCTCCGCCTGCCAGTCGGCGAGCGCCCCCCGCTCGTGCAGTTCGACGGGGTGGACGGCGGTGACCGGGCCGGTGGTGTCGACCTGGTCGAGCAGGTCGATCACGCCCGCTTGGTCCCGCCAGAGCAGCGCGGGCAGCATCGCCGCACCGGCGGGCAGCGACAGCAGCCGGGCCAGTTCGTCCGGCGCCAGCGTACCGGCGGTAGCGACCAGCCGCTCCACCAGCCTGGTCCGCATCCGGCGAGCCTGGTCCCGCAGTCGCTCCTGGTGCTCACGCAGCTCCTGGTAGCCGGGGTCGGCGCGGACGGCGGCCGGCACCGACTTCAGCGCCTTGCCTGCCCGGCTGACCGTCATCGCCGGGTCGGCGCCGTCGAACCGCAACGCGATCTGGTAGTCGCCGACCTTCGCCTCCATGGGCGTCTCGGTGGCGATGCGCGCCTCGCAGTCCCATTCGAGACGGCTCGCCTCCGGAACGCCGGCCACCTGCGCCAAGTGATCGAGGGCGACCGCGATCGCGGCGGCGTGGCTGTGTCTGCGATTGGGGCCGAGCTTGGCGCCCTTCTTCGCGGACTCGCGCAACGCCAGGTAGCGGTCGAGGACCGTCTCGTCCGGACCGAGGGGCAGCATCCCGAACGCGGCGATACCCTGCAGCGCGTTGTGCTTGACGCGCTTCAGCACCTGGGCGCGGTTCCACCCCATGACCGCGGAGACCAGCTCGTTCGGTTCGAGTTCCAGCAGACGCCGGGCGGCGTCCGCGCCGGCGTCCTCGATCGCGGCGAGGAGGACGGCCCGGTCCTGGCGGGTGGCCTCGCCGACGGGCATCGCCCGGATCAGGCGCAGCAACGGCGCGGCGCGTGCCAGGCCGAACAGCGGTAGCAACGCGTCGGCGTCACCCGCGCGCAGCCGCCATCCGAACGCTCGGCGCTGCTCCTCCACCGGCCGATCCCGCAGCAGGTCGAGCAGGGCGCCGCGGTCCTCGTCGGTCAGTTCCGCCACGCCGAGGTGGTCGGCCACCCGCTGGTCACCGTGCCAGGTCAGCGCCGCCCGGACGAACCTCAGGCCGCGGGGCACCGGCACCTTGGGCAGCTCGTCCCAGTCGGCCGGGGCTGGTGCGGAGACGAGCCGCCAGGTCAGCGCGTCCACGTGTTTCCGTACGGCGTCCGCGCAGGCGAGCGGCGGGCTGGTCGCGTCGCCGCTCGGCGACTGGCCGATGATGGCGTAGCCGAGGTAGCGGTCGTCGGTGAAGGCCCGTTCGACCACGGTGGCGTCCAGGGCGCCGGCCCGGTGCAGCGTGTCGAGAATCTGCGCCACGGTCTCCCGGCGCAGGGTGCCCAGTGGGGTGGAGATGAGCACCCGCAGCAGGTGGGTGTCGGTAGTGGCGATGGCCCGCTCCGCCACCTCGTCCAGCAGCAGCCGGTGGCGGACGTCGCGCCCGAGGAACGTGGCGAGCAGGGCTTTCCGGTGAGCCGTCGGCCACGGCGCGGCCAGCAGGCCGGTGATGTCGTCCGGCCGGTCGACCGGGAAGCCGGCGTCGTAGAGCTCGTCAACCTCCGCGACGATATCGCCCACGTGCGGTGCCAGGTTGCCGATCGTCTGGTCGTCGCCCTGCTTGATCCGGAGCCGGATCTCCTCGGCGGTGTCCCGCAGGCCCGCGAGGTCGCCGGCCTTCGCCGCGACCCGCGCCTGGTCCACCAGCCGCCACAGCGCCTCGCGCTGTTCGTGGACGACGTGGATGTAGATCTCTGGTACGGATCGCTCCACCGTAATCAGCCTCCCGCCAGCGCGACCAGCCTCAGGAACACGACCGGCTCACCGAGCCGAAGCGCGGCCTCCTCGTCCAGGTCGACGACCTGCCGTCCGCCGACGAAGACCACGAAGGCGCCCCGGGCGAAGGCCCGGTGCGCCCGGGCCACTTCCGTGGTCACGTCCGGGTCCGCTGGCACCTGCGGCGGCATCCTGATCGCACCGGTGCCGGCCTGCGTCCGGAGATCGTCGTTGGACAGGTACTGGCGGTCGAGGATCTGCCGGCAGCGCGCCGCGTCGGCGCGCAGCTCCCGGATCTGCTCCTCGACCGTGCGCCGGATCAGCTCCCGCACTGTCGTGCCCTCGTCGGCCAGCCGTACCAGCACCGCTGGCAGGTCATCGCCGGACCTGCCGGGCATCCGGCTGCGCACCTCGATGTCGACCATGGCCGCCACCATAGAACAGCGGGCTGACAGCCTGGCCATATCGGGGTCCCGCCGTCAGGGGGTGACGGGACGCGGCGTTCGCGCGCAGGGCTCACCTCGCCCCACGGTCCACTGATGACCTGCGCCTCCTGATTACCAGGGAGGTAATCGTGCTGCTTCCCTGCTTTCGGTAACGTGGCCTGGTATGGGAGCAGTTGCCGTACAAGAAGAGACTTTTGGTGATTTGCTGCGGACGTGGCGGCAGCGCCGCCGCGTGAGCCAGCTCGACCTGGCGATCGAGGCGGACGTGTCGGCCCGGCACATCAGCTTCCTGGAGACCGGGCGTGCCCGGCCGAGCCGCGAGATGGTGATGAAACTGTCGGAGGAGCTCGGAGTGCCGCTGCGGCACCGCAACAGACTGCTGATGGCGGCGGGGTTCGCGCCGGTGTTCCCCGAGCGGGCGGTGCGCGCGCCTGAGATGCAGGTGGTGCGGCAGGCGCTCGACAAGATCCTCGCCGGGCACGAGCCGTACCCCGCGCTGGTCGTGGACGCCGAGTGGAACCTGGTGGCGGCCAACAGCGCGGCGGCGATGTTCATGGACGGGGTCCCGGCGGAGCTGCTGGAGGAGCCGATCAACGTGATGCGGCTCTCCCTGCACCCCGACGCGATGGGCGGCAAGCTGGCGAACCTGCCGGAGGTCCGCGCCCACCTGCTGTACCAGCTGCGCAGGCAGGCCGAGGCGTCCGGCGACGGGCGGCTGGCCGAACTGCACGACGAGCTCGCCGCCTACACCTACCCGGGTGTGAACCTCAACGTCGCGCACGTGCCCGGGCCCGCCGACATCCTGGTGCCGCTGCGCGTCAGGCACGGCGACCGCATCCTGTCGATGTTCACCACGATCGCCACGTTCGGCACGCCCGTGGACGTGACGGTCTCGGAGCTGGCCATCGAGACGTTCTGGCCCAACGACGAGGAGACCGCCGCGGCCTTCCAGCCGAGCCCGCGGCCCTCCTGACCCCGTCCGTCCTGATCCCGTCCGTCCGTCAGATCACGGCTCGCCCTCCGACTGGACGACGTCGCGGTGGATGCGCGCCAGGGGCACGCCGTCGGTCTGCAGCCGCCGCACCGTCTCGTTGACCATCGCGGACGGGCCGCAGACGTACACGTCGTGCTCGGCCCACGAGCGGAAGCGCTGCGTGACCTCCGGCAGGTGGCCGCGCATCCCGTCGTAGGACGGCTGCCCCGACACCACGGGCAGCACCCGCAGCCACGGGTAGGAGGACTCCATCCGGATCAGGTCGGGCAGGTCGTACAGCTCGTCGGCGGTGCGCGCCCCGTACAGCAGATGGACGTTGGGGCGCCTGTCCGAGGAGATGACCTGCTCGATGATGGCCTTCAGCGGCGCCAGCCCGGTGCCGCCCGCCACGCAGAGCACGTCGCGGGCGCTGCGCTCGCACAGGGTCAGCGTGCCCATCGGCGGGCCCAGCATGATCGTGTCGCCGACACGGGTGTGGCTGGTCAGCGCGGTCGAGACCCAGCCCCCCGACACCGAGCGGACGTGCAGTCTGATCGTGTTGTCCGCGCGGGGCGCGTTCGCGATGGAGAACGTCCGCCACACGCGCGGCCAGCGCGTGGTCTGCACGCTCACGTACTGCCCCGGCTTGTACGGCAGGAGCTGCGTGGGCCGGAGCGTGATGACTGCGATGTCCGGAGTGCGCAGCTCGTGGTCGATCACCTCGGCCAGCCACCACGCGGGGGCCACCCCGGCGTCGGCCTCGGCCGCCTTGATCATCAGGTCGGCGGCGACCGAGTAGGCGGCGACCCAGGCCGCCTCGATCTCGGCCGTCCAGACGTCCGCCGCGAACCGTTTGATGGTAGCGAGCAGCGCGTTGCCGACCGCCGTGTAGTGCTCGGCGAGCACGCCGTACTTGCGGTGGTCGCGTCCGAGCTGGCCGAGGAAGGAGGCCATGCTGTCGGGGCTGTCAAGGCTCCACACGACGCGGGTCAACGCTCTGAAAAGCCGGTCACGCTGGACGTCCATCGCGGGCGGGAACATGCCCCGCAAGTGCGGACTTTCGGCGAACAACCGGCCGTAGAAGTAGGCCGCCGCCTTGTCGGCCAGCGGTTCCACGACGGAGAAACTCTCTTTTACCAGGCGCGGATTCAACGACATTCCAACGACCCCCACCTATAGTCCGGAATGACATTCCGGACGAGCTTGCCACCTCCCTGACGGCTCCGGGTGACGAGCGTCCGGAGGGCCCCGGCTCAGCCAGACGCTCAAAAATGAGTGTTACACCGCGTCCTGGGCGTCACAACCGTTTCACCCCAATGGGGTGCGAACAAGAACTTTCCGTAATGGCGCTGTTATTTTCCGTGCACACGCTGTCACGATTTATCGGGATCTAAAGTGAATGTTTATCGTGTTCGCTTTCCCGGTCATTTGTCGCCTCGACGGGGATGCGCTGCCGGGCGCCGGGGGTGGCGTGTCGTCGGCCATGCCACCTGCGGCCCGCCGCCTGGCGGACCGCTCTCGGCGATGTGCCGGTACCCGCTGGCCCCGCTCACGGGGCGGGGCCGCCGGCGGGCGGGGAGCGCTCCCGGAAGTCGTACATGAGCGACAAAGGGGATATTTAGCATCTTTGCCATATATCTGACGATTGTCGGGGATTAAGTTGACTGATTCTGTGAAGTGGACATAATCGGATCTTGGTCCAGCCGCGCGCCGCGCCACGCCAATCCATCCCGCAAAGGCAGTCATGGCACGTTCCCAAACCTCCCGGCAGCCGCACTGGCTCTGGCCCGCCACCCTGGCACTCCCCGTGGCCGTCGCCGTCTGCGCGTTCGCCGCCACGATCGTCGACAGCAGACCGGGCGCCATCTGGGCGTCCGTGGCGGCGGGAGTCCTCGCCCTGGTCACCTTGGCGGCGGTCGCCGGGCTCCGGCAGGGCAGCGCCGAGACCGAGCGCGCGCTGGCCCAGCGAGAGGCCGCCACCAAGCGGCGTGAGGCCGAGTTCCAGCACCACCTGCAGCAGCGCAACTCCCAGTGGGGCAACCACGTGAACGCCCGCTCCTCGGCGCTGGAGGAGGCGATCAAGTACCTGGTGGAGGCCAGGATCCCGGCCGTGATCAGCGAGTCGGCCGTGCCTCCGCCGCGCCAGAACAGCGCGCTGGACGAGGACGCGGCGGCACGCCTGGAAGACCTGCTCGACGCCGTCTCCGACGTCGCCAAGCAGGAGCGGGAACGGCGGGAGTCGCTGCGCCTGGCCACCCTGGCCCTGGCCAGGCGGGTGCAGACGTCCGCGCACCGCATCCAGGAGACGGTGTCGCTGATGGCCGACCGGCACTCGCACAACCCGGACGTGCTCGAGGCCGCCATGCAGGTCGACCACGCCGCCGCCCAGCAGGGCCGGCACGCGCAGAGCCTGGCCGTGCTGTGCGGCGAGTGGCCGGGCCAGCAGTGGCCCAAGCCGCTCGCCCTGGTGGACGTCGTGCGCGCCGCCGCGTCCAGGATCGTCGCCTACAAGCGCGTCGAGGTGTCGGGCGACCCCGACACCGCGGCGGCCGCCCACGTGGTGGAGCCGCTCATCCATCTGGTGGCCGAGCTGCTGGCCAACGGCACCCAGTCGTCGCCGCCGTCCACCAAGGTGCTGGTGGCGGTCCGCAACGTGCAGCGCGGCGCGGTCATCGAGATCGACGACGGCGGCGTCGGCATGGACGACCACCACCTGGAGCAGGCCCGCGAGATCGTGTCCGGGCGCAGGCCGGTGGACGTGGGCGAGGTAGGGGAGATCCCGCAGACCGGGCTCGCGGTGATCGGCCACTACGTGCGCCGCCACGGGTTCCTGGCGGACCTGCTGCCCTCCCCGTACGGAGGGGTGCGCGCGGTCGTGCTGGTGCCCGGCGAGGTCGTCGAGACGCTCGAACCCGCACCCGTGCACGCGCTGCCGAAGACGGCCCCCCGCCACGACACGCAGCCGATCGAGGCCGCCCCGTCCGCCGAGGAGCAGGGAGGCGACGACGGGCTGCCACGCCGCCGCTCACGACGCGGGACGGCCGGCTCCGACGGCGGCATGGAAAGCAGCACAGACGACAGCACACACAACAGCACGGACGGCGCCGCGGCCTCCGCGCCTCAGCCGACCCCCGAGCAGGCGGGCGCCTGGATGGCGGCCTTCTTCGACCACGGGACCGGCGAACAGAACGATCAATGACGGAGGAACGGATGCAGCAAGATCAGGACTGGATGATCGCCGAGGTCGTCTGGGTCCCGGGAGTCCGGCACGCCGTCGTGCTCAGCTCCGACGGCCTGCTCAAGGCCCGCTCCCCGGGCACCGACAGGGACGTCGCCGACCGCCTCTCGGCCGCCTGCTCCGGGTTGCAGTCGCTGGCGCAGAGCGTCGGCCGCGAGTTCGGCTCCGACAGCCGGGCCGTCAGGGAGCTGATGGTGGGCTTCGAGGGCGGCTTCCTGTTCGCCCGGTCGGCGGGAACCGGCTCCCACCTGGTCGTCATCACCGATCCGGTCGTGGACCCCCGGCTGATCGCGCAGCAGATGCAGGCCCAGGTCAACAGGATCGGCGAGCGGAACTTCAGCACCCCGGCACGCGGCTCCACCAGGACATGAGCGGCCAGGGCGAGTACCACGACAGCGCGGTGCGGCCGTACGTCCTCACCCAGGGCAGGGCCCGCCCGTCCCGCAACACGATCGGCATCGACACCCTGCTCGTCGCGGCCGACACGGACAAGCCGCTGCCGGTCTCGGCCAGCCGGCAGGAGCGCGACCTCCTGCGCATGTGCGGGCGGCTGCTGTCGCTGGTGGAGGCGGCGGCCCACCTCCAGCTGCCGCTGAGCGTGGTCGGCGTCCTGGCCTCCGACCTGGTCGACTCGGGACATCTGATCGCCCGCTCCAGCATCCCCGAGGCCACCCGTCCCAACCTGGACACCCTGCAGGAGGTGCTGAATGGGCTCCGCAGGCTCCGCTGACCGCTACCTGCCCGACACGGTCCAGCAGGCCGTGAAGATCCTCGTCGTGGGCGACTTCGGCGTCGGCAAGACCACGCTGATCGGCTCGGTCAGCGAGATCGAGCCGCTGCGCACCGAGGAGACGATGACCGAGGCCAGTATCGGCGTCGACGACCTGGCCGGGCTCGAAGGCAAGGCCACCACCACCGTCGCCATGGACTTCGGCCGCATCACGCTCAGCCCCCGCATCGCCCTCTACCTGTTCGGCACGCCCGGCCAGCAGCGGTTCTGGGACCTGTGGACCGGCCTGGCGATCGGCGCCGTCGGCGCGCTCGTGCTGGTCGACACCCGGCGGCTCGAGGGCAGCTTCGAGGTGCTCGACCAGCTCGAACTGCGCGACGACCTGCCGTTCGCCGTCGCGGTCAACCACTTCCCCGACTCCGGCCGGCACAGCTCCGAGGCGCTGCGCGAGGCCCTGGACCTGCGACCGGGCACCCCCGTCATCGACTGCGACGCCAGGAACAGGCACTCCTCGGTGGAGGCCCTGATCGCCCTGGTCCAGCACGTACTCACCGCACAGAAGGCCACCGTATGACTCCGCTCTCCGCGACCACCTCCTGCCCCGATCTGTTCCGGCAGCTGCGCCGCGAGTGGGGGAACGTCGCCTGGGTGGAGCTCGAACCCGGCGTCGGCGCCTGGCTCGTCATGGGCTACCAGGAGCTGCTCACCATCACCCGGCAGGAGAAGCTCTACTCCCGCGACGCCCGCAACTGGCGGCTGTTCCAGGAAGGCGTGGTGCCGCCCGACTCGGGGCTCGGCCCGATGATGTTCTGGCGGCCCAACGTGGTCGGTGCCGACGGGGCCGAGCACCGCCGCCTGCGCCGCCCCCTCGACGACGGCGTGGCCGCCATCGACCAGCGCCGCATGCGCCGCGCCGTCGAGACGATGTGCAGGCAGCTCATCGACGGCTTCGCCGAGCGGGGCAGCGCCGACCTGGTCGGCGAGTACGCCGCCGTGATCCCCATGCTGGCCATCGCCGACCTGTTCGGGCTCGACACCGACCAGGGCCACGAGCTGCTGGCCGCGCTGCGCGCCCTGTTCGGCAGCGCTGAGGACTCCCAGGCGGGCAACCGCAAGTTCGAGGAGATCCTCGGCGGCATCCTGCACGCCCGCAAGCAGGCCGCCGCCGACGACCTCACCAGCCGCTTCCTCGCCCACCCCGACCTGCGCGGCGACGCCGAAGTGCTGCAGTCGATGGTGGTGATGATCTCCGCGGGCCAGGAGACGACCACCACCTGGATCGCGCAGACGCTCCGGCTCATGCTCACCGACCCGCGCTTCGCGGGCCGGCTGCGCGGCGGGCGGCTCGGCGTGGACGACGCCCTGGACGAGGTGCTCTGGCGCGACCCGCCCATGACCAACATGCCCGCCCGCTACGCGCTGCGCGACACCGAGTTGGGCGGCCAGCGCATAGCCAGGGGCGACGCGCTCATCCTCGGCCTGTCGGCCGCCAACTCCGACCCCCGCGTCCACAACGGCGACCAGACCATCGAGCTGGGCAACCGCGCCCACCTGGCCTGGAGCGCGGGCCCGCACGTGTGCCCCGCCCCGATCCCCGCCCGGCTCATCACCCGCACCGCCGTGGAGACCGCGCTGCACCTGCTGGCGGACCTGCGCCTCGCGGTGGACGCCGCAGAGCTGACCCCGCACCCCTCGCCGTGGACGCGCTGCCCCGCCTCGCTGCCCGTTCACTTCAGCACCGCCCTCATTGGAGACCGCTCATGATCCCCGTTGTCACCCTCGACCCCACCGGGACCGACCACCACGGCGAGGCCGCCAAGCTGCGTGAGCTGGGGCCCGTCGTGCGCGTCGTCCTGCCGGGGGAGATCCACGCCTGGGCCGTCACCCGCCACGAGGAACTGGCCGCGCTGGTGACCGACCGCCGGGTCAGCAAGGACTGGCGCAACTGGACCGCCATCCGCCAGGGCGACATCCCCGACGACTGGCCGCTGATCGGCATGGTCAAGGTCACCAACATGGTCACCGCCGACGGGCGCGAGCACCACCGGCTGCGCAAGTTCGTCACCCAGACCCTCACCCCGCGCCGCGTCCAGACGATGCGGCCGCGCATCGCCGAGATCGTGGCCGGCCTGCTGGAGGACCTGCCGGGGTGCGCGGCCGCCGACGGGTCCGTGGACCTGCGCCTGCACTTCGCCTACCCGGTGCCCATGCAGGTCATCTGCGAGCTGGTGGGCGTCCCGGAGGACGAACGCCCCGAGCTGCGCGCCCTGGTCGACAGCATCTTCCGCACCACCACCGCCCCCGAGGAGGTCATCGCCACCCAGCGCGACATCTACCTCCTGCTCAACCGGCTCGTCGAGGCCCGCCACGCCAAGCGGGGCGACGACCTCATCAGCGACCTGCTCGCCGCCCAGGAGAACGACCCCGACCGGCTCACCGACGAGGAACTGGTGGGCACCATGTGGCTCATGCTCGCGGCCGGCCACGAGACCACCCTCAGCCTGATCGTCAACGGCGTCCGCGCCCTGCTCACCCACCCCGACCAGCGCGCCGTCGCGCTGGCGGGCGGCGAGCACACCTGGTCCGCCGTCGTGGAGGAGACCCTCCGCTGGGACGCCCCCATCGGCAACTTCATGGCGCGCTACCCGCTGGAGGACATCGAGATCGCCGGCGTCACCATCCCCGCCGGCGAGGCGATCCTGGCCCCGTACAGCGCCGTCGGGCGCGACCCGGGGCAGCACGGGCCCGACGCGGACCGCTTCGACATCATGCGGGAACAGCGCAGGCACCTGTCGTTCGGCGGCGGCCCGCACCTCTGCCTCGGCGCCCCGCTGGCCCGCCTCGAGGCCGCCATCGCCCTGCCCGCCCTCTTCGCCCGGTACCCGGACCTCGCCCTGGCCGTGCCCCCGGAGCAGCTCGCCCCCGTCCCGTCCCTGTTCTCCAACTCCGTCGCCGCCCTGCCCGTCCAGCTACACGGCTAGCTACGGCGCCCACCCGGAGCAGGGATCTTCGGGAGATGTGACATAAGCGAAATGGTGTGCGCCATGATGGGCTAGTGACTGTCGCCCATCTGGCGGCACGAACTCCTGCACGCCCCTGGAGATCGCATGTCCCGACCGCTGATCGGCATCACCGCCTACTTCGAAGCCGCCCGTTGGGGGGACTGGGTGCGGGAGGCGGTGCTGTCGCCGCCCGCCTACGCCAAGGCCGTCGAACGGGCCGGCGGGGCGCCGCTGGTGCTGCCGCCGATCAACCTGCACGCCGTCGACGACTACGTGCGTCAGCTGCGCGGGATCGTGCTCGCCGGCGGCGTCGAGGTGGGAGCCGCCGCCTACGGGGGCGAGCAGGACGCGCGGGCGGCCGAGGCGCAGGCGCACCGCGACCGGTTCGAGCTGGCCCTGGCCCGCGCGGCCGTGCAGGCCGACGTGCCGATCCTGGCCGTCGAGCGGGGGATGCACGTGCTCAACGTCGCCCAGGGCGGCACGCTGATCCCCTGGCTGCCCGACGTCCTCGACCACGACCGGCACGCCGAGCCCGGCACGCCGCACGTCATCCAGGTGAGCGTGTCCAGCAGGCTCGGCAAGGCGGTCGGCGACCAGGTGGAGGTCGTCGCGCCGCACCGCCAGTCGGTGCGCAGGCTCGGCGGCGGGCTGCTGGCGGTGGCGTGGGCCGACGACCAGATCGTCGAGGGGATCGAGCTGCAGGGGCACCGCTTCGGCGTGGGCGTCCAGTGGCATCCGGAGCGCGGCGAGGACGGCCGGTTGTTCGATGCGCTCGTGGAAGCGGCCCGCTAGGCTGCGATCATGCCGCTGCACCCCCAGGCGCGGGAGTACGTCGCGCTGCATCCGTCGGACCTCGACACCGACCTCGCCACGCTCGACCTGGCGAAGATCCAGGAGATGCGCGGGCAGGACACGCTGGCCGCGCAGCGGGGGCCGCTGACCCGGCTGCCGTTCGTCCGCGACGAGACGGCCGAGGGCGTGCCGATCCGGATCTACCGGGCCGACCGGGGCGACGACCGGCTGCCCGTGGTCGTCTACTTCCACGGCGGCGGCTGGGTGTTCGGCAGCGTCAAGCGCAACGACGCGCTCGGCCGCGACCTGGCCATCCGCACCGGCGCGGTGGTGGTGTCCGTCGACTACCGGCTGGCCCCCGAGCACCCGTTCCCCGCCGCCGCCGACGACGCCTGGACCGTGGTGCGCGACATCTTCGCCCGGCCCGCCTTCTACCAGAGCGACGGCGCCGTGGCGGTCCTCGGCGACAGCGCGGGCGGCAACCTGGCGGCCGTGGCCGCCTGGCAGGCCCGCGACGCGGGGCTGCGGCTGGCCCACCAGGTGCTCGTCTGCCCGGTGCTCGACGCCGCCATGGACACCGCCAGCTACCGCGAGTTCGCCAAGGGTTTCGGGCTGGACGCCGAGGAGATGGCGTGGTTCGTCGCCCGGTACGCGGGCGGGGCCGACCCGGCGGATCCGCGCCTGTCGCCGCTGCGGCTGCCGTCGCCGGCGGGCCTGGCCTCCGCGACCGTGGTGACCGCCGGGTGCGACGTGCTGCGCGACGAGGCCGAGGCGTACGGCAGACGGCTGGCCGGGGCGGGCGTCCCCGCCGAGGTGCTCAGGTTCGACGGCGCCGTGCACGGCTTCTTCGGCCTGCCAGGGCTGTTCGACCAGGCCATCGAGGCCCGCGAGCACGTCGCGGCCCGGCTGCGGCAGGCCTGGGAGGAGGCGTCGTGACGTACGAGAAGCTGAAGACCGACACGCCCGCCGACGGCGTCCTGAGGATCACGATCAGCGAGCCCCGCAGGCTCAACGCCGTCGACATGACCGGCCACCGCGAGCTGGCCGAGATCTGGCGCGACGTCGACCGCGACGACTCCGTCAGGGCGGTCGTGGTCAGGGGCGAGGGCGAGGCGTTCTCCGCCGGCGGCGACCTGTCGATGATCGAGGAGATGACCCGCGACCACGCCACCCGGCTGCGCGTGTTCACCGAGGCCCGCGACATCGTCTACAACGTCCTCAACTGCTCCAAACCGGTCGTGTCGGCCATCCAGGGCCCGGCGGTGGGCGCCGGGCTGGCCGTCGCGCTGCTGGCCGACGTCTCGGTCGCCGGGCGCACCGCCCGGATCATCGACGGGCACACCCGTCTCGGCGTCGCGGCCGGCGACCACGCCGCGATCATCTGGCCGCTGCTGTGCGGGCTGGCCAAGGCCAAGTACCACCTGCTCCTGTGCGAGCCCGTCACCGGCGAGCAGGCCGAGCGGATGGGCCTGGTCAGCCTCTGCGTCGAGGACGACCAGGTGCACGACAAGGCCCTGGAGATCGCGGTCAGGCTGGCGTCGGGCTCGCAGGAGGCGATCCGGCTGACCAAGTACGCGCTCAACAACTGGCTGCGCCTGGCAGGCCCTGCCTTCGACGCGTCCCTGGCGATGGAGTTCCTCGGGTTCACCGGCCCCGACGTGGCCGAGGGTGTGCGCGCGCTGCGCGAGAAGAGGCCCCCGTCGTTCTCCTGACCAGGTGATACACCCCGGCCCTCGGGTAGTGGCAGCACATGACAGACAAGGATGTCGTGGATCTGCTGCTGAACCAGCACGAAGAGATCAAGCGCCTGTTCACCGAGGTCGAGAACGCTGCCCCGGACGACAGAGCGGAGGCGTTCCAGCGGTTGGTGCGCCTGCTGGCCGTGCATGAGACAGCAGAAGAGGAGATCGTCCACCCGTACACCCGACACAAGCTCGACGACGGCGACGAGGTCGTCGGTGAGCGCCTGGCCGAGGAGAACGCGGCCAAGGTCATGCTCAGCCGGATCGAGCAGGCAGGTGTCGACGACCCGCAGTTCGCGGCGAACCTGGCCACGCTGCGCGCCGCGGTGGTGGAGCACGCGGAGGCCGAGGAACGCGAGGAGTTCCCCCGGCTGAGGCAGCAGACCAGCGACAAGGAGCGGCGGGCGATGGCCGCGGGAGTCAGGGCCGCCGAGGCCGTGGCGCCCACCCACCCCCACCCGGGGATGGAGAGCGTGTCGAAGAACCTGCTGCTGGGCCCACCGGTTGCGATCATGGACAGGGCCAGGGACATGATCCGCAAGGCGATGAGCAGATCAGGGTGACCGTCAGGTCCACCGCGGACGCCGCCAGAAGACGAGTCAGAAACTGCGCGGCAACCCGAGCACCTGGGTCGCGAGGTAGTTGAGCAGAAGCTCCTCCGTCACAGGTGCCACCTTTCCGATGCGGGCGTCGGTGAGGAGCCTGGCGACCGGGTACTCCAGCGAGTACGCCATTCCGCCATGGGTCTGGAACGCCGCGTCCGCCGCCTCCCAGGCCGCCTGGGAGGCCGTCAGCTTCGCGATGTTGGCCTCGGTGCCGCACGGCAGCCGCCGGTCGAAGGACCAGGCCGCCTTGTACAGCATCAGCCTGGCCAGTTCGATCTTGGCCTTGACCTGGGCGAGCGGGAACGCGATCGCCTGGTTCGCGCCGATCGGGCGGCCGAACACCTCCCGCTCCTTGGCGTACTCGACGGCGACCCGCAGCGCCACCTCCGCCCCGCCGAGCGCGGAGGCGGCCAGCAGGATCCGCTCCGGGTTGAGGATGTCCCACAGGACGGCGGCGCCCTGGTCCACCTCGCCGACCACGTTCGAGGCCGGCACCCGCAGGTCGTCGAGGAACACCATGTTGGACGGCGTGGTGTTGGCGCCCAGCTTGGGGATCGGCTGGTAGGAGAGCTGCCCGGCGGCGACCGCCTCGGGCACGTTCACCAGGAAGACCGTCATGCCGTTCGTGCGCGGTTTCGCGTCGGCGGCCGGGATCGTCCTGGTGACCAGCAGCATCCAGGTGGCCCGCTGCACGCCGGTGATCCAGATCTTCTGCCCGTTGACCACGTAGTCGGAGCCGTCACGCCTGGCCGAGGTGGAGATGGCCAGCGCGTTCGACCCGGCGTCGGGCTCGGTCAGTGCGAAACAGGTCTCCACCTCGCCCGTGGCCAGCCGCGGCAGCAGCTCCGCCCGCTGCTCGGCCGTGCCGTGCCTGGCGAGGGTGAGCGCGCCGAAACCGGGAGTCAGTACGTACGTGAACGCCGACCCGCCCGCCGCGCCGGACGCCGCGAGCGTCTCCGTCGCCACCGCCAGCTCCAGCAGCCCCTGCCCGCCGCCTCCGTGCTCCTCCGGCACGGCCAGCCCCAGCCAGCCGCCCTTGGCCAGCTCCGCCCAGACCTCCTCCGGCCAGCGCTTGTCCGACTCGCACCGTTGCCAGTAGCCGAGGTCGTACCGCGAGCAGATGTCGGCGATGCCGCGCCGAACGGCCAGAGCGCTGTCGGGAAGCGTGAAATCCATCACGCCATCCTAGAATCAGATTCTGTTCAAGGTCGAGGTCTGCGCGCGTTGAACACGAACGCAGGGGGAGCGTTGCGCCACACCGTGCGGCCCGGCACGACCTCCTCGAACCGCTCGGCGAGCAGCGCGCGGAACCGGCGGGCCGAACTCAGCGGGATCGCGTGGATGTAGGAGAACGTGGTGAACGCCCCCGCCGGGCTCATCGCCAGCGTCACGGCCTCCAGCAATGTCCGCTGCGCGGCGTCGGGGAACGCCGCCCACGGCAGGCCGCTGACCACCACGTCGGCCTGGCGCAGGCCGCGGTCGAGCAGCAGCCGGCCCAGCTGCGCGGCGTCGCCGTGGATCACGTCCACGGAGGGGAAGCGGTTCGCGAGCAACGCCGCCATCGGCTCGTTGACCTCGACCGCCATGTGGTGGCCGCGCCCCTCCAGCCTGCGCTGGATCTCCGCGGTGAACGGCCCGGTACCCGGCCCGAGCTCGACCACGGTGGGCTCGCCACGCTCCGGCACCGGTGCGCAGACCGCCTCCGCGAGCCGCCTGGAACTGGGCGCCACCGCGCCGATCGTGGTAGGGGCGCGCAGGAACTGGCCAAGGAACAATGCGGTGTCGTTCGGCATGAGTCAACGTTAGTAGGGAGCGAAGACCTGGCTGCTCCACCGAAGAGACGACCTTCCGGCCACTTGGAGGAGGCGGGGTCCTCCGCCAGGAGGACGGCCGGGCTCCGCCGCGCGGATAGCGTGTGGGGCATGCGCTGGCGCGGTCTGCCGCTCGACGTCCTGCTCGCGGCCTCGGGCACCGGGCTGGACCTGCTGACCTCCGGCGAGCCGGGCCAGAGCCCCATGCTGCCCGCCGGCTCGTGGATCCCGATGGCCGTCCTGGCCGGGGTGCCCATGGGGTTCGTCAGGAGCAGGCCGCTCCCGGTGACCCTCTACCTCGCCGCCTTCCTCGTCTTCACCGACCAGATCATCTCGTTCACCTCCAACACCGCGCAGATACTCCTGTGCGTCGCCGTCGGCATGGTCGCCAACCGCTGCGGCCTGCGGGCCGTCGGCGTGGCGCTGGCCGCCGCCGTCCTCGCGTCCGCGATCAACATGGCCGACCCCGGCGTCGCGCTCACCGTGAACACCTGGATGTACTCCGTGCTCGTCCCCGGTGTCCCGGCGATCGTCGGCGGCTACCTGCGCGGCCCGGCCGGGCGGCTGGAGCGGGGCGACCTCTTCCTCGACATGCTGCTGGCGGGCGGCGGCGTGACCGGCACGGTGCTCGGCACCTGGACCGACTGGCACACGGGCTCGGCGCCGGCCTGGACGACCGGGCTGCTCGCGGTCGTCGCCGGGCTGTCGCTCGGCGTCGCCCGCAGGCTGCCCGGCCTGGTCTTCCTCTTCCAGGGAGTGGTGCTGCTCGCCGCCGAGCAGTACCTGCCCGACGTGGTCAACACCTGCCTGATCCTGATGCTGATCGCGCTCGGCGTGTTCGCCATGCGGGTGCCGTCCTGGATCTGGACGGGCGCCGCCTACCTGACGGGGGCCCTGCTGGCCATGGGCGCGCTCGTTCAGAACGACACCGAGATCACGCCGTTCGGCGTCGCCGTGCTGACGGCGCTGGTGGCCACCCCCGTCGCCATCGGCCGCTACCTCGGCGCCAGGCAGGCGGCCGTCGAGGCCGAACGGCTGCGCTCCCACGAGTCGGCGCGGCTGGCCGTCGCCCAGGTGCGCGCCGACCAGCTCGCCGAGCGCGAGCGTATCGCCCGCGAGGTGCACGACATCGTGGCCCATCACGTCGGCGCCATGGTGCTGCGGGCCGGCGCCGCCCGCTACTGCGCGCCCGACGGGCCCGTCGCCGAGGCGCTGTCCGACATCAGGGAGACCGGGCACCAGGTGCTGGAGGACCTGCGCGGCCTCATCGACCTGCTCCGCGACCCCGACCGCCAGCCCGACCTGCCGGCCGACCCCTCAGACGTGGTGCGGGAGTCCGCCGAGCGGATGTCCGCCGCGGGGCTCCTCGTCGATCTCGACCTCGACCCGGCCACCGACCGGGCTCCGCTCGTGGCCCGGGCCTCCGCGGCCCGCATCGTCCAGGAAGGACTCACCAACGTGCTCAAACACGCAGGCCCCGGCACCCGGGTCCGCGTCTCCGTCTCCGCCTCCGGTGACGGCCTCGCCGTGGAGGTCCGCAACGGCCGGCCGCCGACCGCCGTCGAACGCCTGCCGTCCTCCGGGCGGGGGCTGGCGGGCATGCGCGAGCGGGTCCGCGCGCTCGGGGGCACCCTGTCGGCGGGCCCCGACGAGGATGGCGGATGGCGGCTGGCGGCCAGCCTGCCCGCGGTCAGGAGCCTCGCGTGATCCGCGTCCTGGTCGCCGACGACCAGGCGCTGGTCCGCGCGGGCGTCCGCATGCTGCTGCAGGCCACCGGCGACATGGAGGTCGTCGGCGAGGCCGAGGACGGCGCCGAGGCGGTCAGGCAGGCCGAACGGCACCTGCCCGACGTGATCCTGATGGACCTGCGGATGCCCAGGGTCGACGGCCTGGAGGCGATCAAACGCGTGCTCGCGGCCCGGCCGAGCACCCGGATCGTGGTGCTCACCACGTTCGCCGAGGACTCCAACGTCTACGCCGCCCTGCGTGCCGGCGCCGTCGGCTTCCTGGTCAAGGACGACGACCCCGAGCGCATGGTCGACGCCGTCCGCAGGGCCGCCGCGGGCGAGCAGCTCCTGGCCCCCTCGGTGCTGCGCCGGGTCGTCGAGCGCTTCCTGGACGCCGAGGAGCAGGCCGCCGCGCCCGCCCCCGCCGGGCTGACCGAGCGCGAGCTGGAGGTGCTGGCCCTGGTCGGCACCGGCCTGTCCAACGCCGAGATCGCCGAGGAACTGCACGTCGGCGTCACCACGGTCAAGACCCACATCGCCGCGGCCATGGACAAGCTCGGCCTGCGCAACCGGATCCAGGCGGCGGTCGTCGCCCACCGTACCGGGCTGGTCGACGCGGCCTTCCGCCCCGTCCGCCAGCCCCGTCCGTCATCCCAGGGGCGGACCGGTGAGTAACCCGCCAGGCTGACGACCGGCACGGGCTCCGGCGGCCACGATGTGGTCCTCACGTTCGAAGGAGGACCAACATGCAGGAAACCGTGGCCGTACAGCAGCCCGGCCGGCAGGTGCCCGCCGGGCTGCTGTACAGCCTGCGCGTCGTGGTCGTCGCGCAGGCGGTCGCGCTGCTCGTGGCGGCCTCGCTCGCCGGCCAGGCGGTGCAGACGGGCGGCGCGCTGATCGAGAGCCACGTCATGGCCGGGCTGGTCGTCCACCTGGTGGCGCTGGTGCAGATCGTGCTGGCCGTGCTCGTGTGGCGTCCGGGGCGGGGCGCGGGCTGGCCCGCGCTGGCCAGCGTCGCGCTGTTCGTCGTCGGACTGGCGCAGCACGTCACCTGGCTCTGGCTCGGGGCGCACCTGCCCAACGGGCTCGCCCTGTGCGGGCTCATCACGGCGGTGCTCGTCTGGGCATGGTCGCCGAGAGCCGCCCGCCGCCGCTAATGTTTCGAGGATGTACGTGAAGATTTGCGGCTTGAGCGAGCCTGAGCACGTGGAGACGGCCGTCGAGGCGGGCGCCGACGCCATCGGGTTCGTCCTCACCCGGAGCCCCCGGCAGGTGACTCCCGAGCGGGCGCGGCAGCTGGCCGCCCTGGTGCCCGAGCGGGTGCTGACCGTCGGCGTGTTCCGCGGCGAGGATCAGCGGGCGGTCCGCGAGGCGGCGCTGGCCGCCGGGGTGCGCGGCGTCCAGCTCCACGGCGCTCACCCGCACGGCGACTTCACGGCGCTGAAGGACCTCGACCTGACCCTGGTCAGGGCCGTCGACTCGGCGTCCGACCTGCGCTGCGGCGCCTACGACGAGGACCTCCTCATCGTCGACGCGCCCCGCCCCGGCTCGGGCGAACCGTGGAACTGGGCGGCCGTCCGGGGCCGGCCCTCGGGCCGCTGGCTCCTCGCGGGCGGCCTCGACCCGTCCAACGTGGCCGACGCGATCGCCGCCGCCGGCCCCTGGGGGGTGGACGTGTCGAGCGGCGTCGAGCTGTCGCCCGGCGTCAAGGACTCCCGGCTCATCCGCGACTTCCTCACGGCGGCCCGCCATGCCTGACCGGCCCGCCTCTGACCGGCCCGCCGCGGGTGCGTCCGACTCTGACAGGCGCGGCCCGTTGGGGCGCGCGGTGGCCTTCCAGCGCGCGTTCGCCCGCCGCAAGGCCGGCGCGGTCGTCGAGGTGCCCGGCGGCTTCGCCGTGCTCAACGAGCGGTATCCGGGCTCGCACGACGACAACAAACTGATCGTCTGGACGGGCCACGACCCCGCCACGGTGATCGCGGCGGCCGACGAGACGCTCGCCGCGCGGCGGCACCGGCTCGTCCAGGTCGACGACGACGAACTGGGCAGGGCGTTCGCCCCGGCCTTCGTCGCCGCGGGGTACGAGCACGGGACCAACCTGTTCATGGCGTTCCAGGGCGAGCTCCCGCGCAACCCGCCGCCCGCCGAACCCCTCGACCTGGAGACGATCGTCCCGGTGCTGCGCGAGGAGTGGCGCGAGTTCTTGCCCGGCGCCTCCGACGAGGTCGTCGAGCAGCTCGCCACGCGGGTCGAGGCACGGCTGCGCGGCGCCCACCAGGTGGGCTTCCGCGGGGTGCGGGCCGCCGACGGCGAGCTGGCCGCCAGGGCCGACCTCTACCTGCAGGGCGGCGTCGCCCAGATCGAGACCGTCTTCACCGGCACCCGCCACCGGGGCAAGGGGCACGCCCGCGCGCTGATGACCGCGTTGCTGGCCGAGGCCGGTGCCGCGGGCGGCGAGCTGATCTTCCTGGTGGCCGACGACGCCGACTGGCCGAAGGAGTTCTACGCCAGGCTCGGGTTCGAGCCCATCGGCCGCACCCACGCCTTCCTGCGCGCCTGATCCGCCACAGATCCGCCACAGATCCGCCGCTGGGCCGTCTGCTGGGCGGGGAGGGCACGCAGTAGGGTCTGCTCGTGAGCGAAACTTCCGCCGAGGACCGGATCTGGACGGTTCCCAACCTGCTGAGCTTCCTGCGACTTCTCGGCGTTCCCGTCTTCCTCTGGCTGGTTCTCGGCCCGCGGGAGGACGGCTGGGCCATCGGGATCCTCGCGGTGGCCGGGTTCACCGACTGGCTCGACGGCAAGATCGCTCGTGCGTTCAACCAGACCAGCCGGCTCGGCCGGATCATCGATCCGGCCGCCGACAAGCTCTACGTGTTCGCCACGATCCTGGCGCTGCTGCTGCGGGACGTCATCCCGTGGTGGCTGGTGGCCATCATCCTCGGCCGTGAACTCTTCGTCGCCTGTTTCATCCCTGTACTCCGTAAAAACGGTTACAAGGCACTCCAGGTGCATTTCCTGGGCAAGGCTGCCATGTTCAATCTCATGTACGCCTTCCCTCTCCTCTTCCTCGCCTCCCACTCGGGGTGGTATGCCGATATAGCGCGAATTGTCGGGTGGGCGTTCGCGCTTTGGGGAACGGGCCTGTACTGGTGGGCGGGGGTGCTGTACGGAGTACAGGTGGTTCGGCTCGTAGCCGCTGCGAAGAAGGAGTGATCGGGTGAAGGCGGTCGTCATGGCGGGCGGGGAGGGCACGCGGTTGCGTCCGATGACGGCCAACCAGCCCAAACCCCTGCTACCCGTGGTCAACCGCCCGATCATGGAGCACGTCCTCCGCCTGCTGAAGCGGCACGGCGTCACCGAGACGGTCGTGACGCTGCAGTTCCTGGCCGCCCTCGTGCGCAACTACTTCGGCGACGGCGACGAGCTGGGCATGAGCCTGCAGTACGCCACCGAGGACGTCCCGCTCGGCACGGCCGGCAGTGTCAAGAACGCCGAGGACCGCCTCCGCGACGACCGATTCTTGGTGATCTCCGGCGACGCCCTCACTGATATCGATTTATCAGACATGATCCGTTTTCATCGCGAAAATTCGGCTCTTGTCACCATTGGTCTGAAACGCGTCCCGAATCCGCTCGAGTTCGGGATCATCATCGTCGACGAGCTCGGACGCGTGCAGCGTTTCCTGGAAAAGCCCACGTGGGGCCAGGTCTTCTCCGACACCGTCAACACCGGGATCTACGTCATGGAGCCCGAGGTCCTCGACGCGGTGGCCACCGGAGAGCCCGTCGACTGGGCGGCCGACGTCTTCCCCAGGCTGCTCGAACGCGGCGCGCCCATCTACGGCTACGTCGCCGACGGCTACTGGGAGGACGTCGGCACCCACGACAGCTACCTCAAGGCCCAGGCCGACGCCCTGTCCGGGCGCGTCAAGCTGGACATCAGCGGCTTCGAGCTCTCGCCGGGCGTCTGGGTCGCGGAGTCGGCGACCATCGACCCCGACGCGGTGCTCAAGGGCCCGCTGCTCATCGGCGACTACGCCAAGGTCGAGGCGAACGCCGAACTGCGCGAGTACACGGTGCTCGGCAACAACGCGGTCGTCCGCGAGGGCGCGTTCCTGCACCGGGCCGTCGTGCACGACAACGTCTACCTCGGCCCCAGCGCCCACCTGCGCGGCTGCGTGATCGGCAAGAGCACCGACGTGATGGGCGGCGCCCGCATAGAGGAGAACGCGGTCATCGGCGACGAGTGCGTCATCGAGGCCGAGGCGTACGTCTCCAGCGGCGTCAAGGTGTACCCGTTCAAGACCATCGAGGCGGGCGCGGTCGTCAACACCAGCGTCATCTGGGAGTCGCGCGGCCAGCGCAACCTGTTCGGGCCCAGGGGCGTCAGCGGCCTGGTCAACGTGGAGATCACCCCCGAGCTGTGCGTGCGGCTCGCCAGCGCCTACGCCACCACCCTGAAGAAGGGCCAGCACGTCGTCACCTCGCGCGACTCCTCGCTCGCGGCCAGGGCGCTCAAGCGGGCTGTAGTGGCGGCGCTGACCGCCAGCGCCGTCAACGTCCTCGACCTGGAGGCCTCGCCGCTGCCGGTGGCCCGCTTCCACACGGCCCGCGAGTCGTCGGCGGGCGGCATCGCGCTGCGCACCACCGCCGGCGACCCGCAGAGCGTGGACATCGTGATCATGGACGACCGCGGCGCCGACCTGCCCGCCGCCGCCCAGCGCAAGCTTGAGCGGGTCTTCTCCCGCCAGGAGTTCCGCCGCGCCTTCCCCGGCGAGATCGCCGGGCTCGCCTATCCCGCCAGGATCGTCGAGGACTACACCCACGAGCTGCTCCGCCGGGTGGACATGACCGGCGTCAAGGGCATGAAGGTGGTCGTCGACTGCGCGGGCGGCACGTCCTCGCTGGTGATGCCCACGCTGCTCGGACGGGTCGGCATCGACGTGCTGACCGTCAACGCCCGCCTCGACGACGCCTCGCCCACCGAGACGCTGGCCGAGCGCCGCCGCGACCTGCAACGCCTCTCGGAGCTGGTCGGCTCCTCCCGGGCGGCCTTCGGCGTCCGGTTCGACCCGGTCGGCGAGCGGATCGCGCTGGTGGACGAGATGGGCCAGCTCATCGGTGAGGAGCGCGCCCTGCTGGTGGTGCTCGACCTGGTCGCCGCCGAGCGCAGGGGCGGCAGGGTGGCGCTGCCCGTGACCACCACCAGGGTCGCCGAGCAGGTCTGCCGCTTCCACGGCGTCGAGGCGCGCTGGACCCCGACCGCGCTGGACGCCCTCACCTCCGCCGCCGCCGACCATGACATGATCTTCGCGGCCGACGGCAGGGGCGGCTTCGTCGTGCCGGAGTTCAGCCCGGCGATCGACGGCCTGGCCGCGTTCATGCGCCTGCTCGGCCTGGTGGCCCGCACCCGCCTGTCGCTCAGCCAGATCGACGCCAGGATCCCCGAGGCCAAGCTGCTCAAGCGCTCCATGCCGACGCAGTGGGCGGCCAAGGGCGCGGTGATGCGCTCGGTCATCGAGGCGGCCGAGGCGGTGGGCGAGGGCTACCGCATCGACACCACCGACGGGGTCCGCGTCGAGGGGCCGGACGGCAGCTGGGTGCTCATCCTGCCCGCCGCCACCGAGCCCGTCACCGACCTGTGGGCCGAGGGGCCGGACGTCGACACGGCCGCCGCCCTTCTGGAGCGCTGGGCGCGCGTCGTGGAGCAGTGCACCACCTGAGGGCCGGACGGGAGCCCCGCGCCACCCGAGCGACAGCGGACGGTGACCGTGCGTCACGCGAGGGTTGGTGGACCCCTGCGCGCCCTCGTGGATCACCCGGATTCGATCGGAAATGAGATAGTTTGTGAACTCCTGGGTCAAGATCGTATTGTTAAGAGGCGCGGCGGCATGGACCTTTCGGCGCGGGCGGCGGTAACTTTGTCACCGTCCAAACCTGTCGTCCAGCGCCCCGCCTTGACCTTTGCCGCTGATCAGCGTAAGTTGCGGCATTCGCAAACTTGAAGAGCGAGGCGCGCCCCGAGCACCGTTGCCGCGTCTTCGCGGTAGGAGGCCGAGCCGATCGATGCCGAGCGTCTACTGCACGCAGTGCGGGCACGCCAACCCCGAGGATGCCCGTTTCTGTTCCCGCTGTGGGTCACCGTTGACCAGACAGGAGGTCTCAGGGGATACCACGTCGACGATCTCTATCGCGGGAATCGAGGCATACGAGGCTGAGGCGGGCGACATGCTCATGGCCGAGCGGGCGCTGGTGGAGCAGCTCCCGCCCGGTACGGCGTTGCTCAGCGTGACCCGGGGCCCCAACCAGGGCAGCCGCTTCCGCCTCGACAAGGAGCTCACCACCACGGGCCGGCACCCCGAGAGCGACATCTTCCTCGACGACATCACGGTCTCGCGCCGTCACGTCGAGTTCTACCGCCACCGCGGGGGGCAGTTCTCGGTGCGCGACGTGGGCAGCCTCAACGGCACCTACGTCAACAGGGAGCGCATCGAGGAGGTGCCCCTGCACTCCGGAGACGAGGTGCAGATCGGCAAGTTCCGCCTCGTCTTCCTGATGCGGACCGCCGCAGGCTCATGAGCTCGCAGGCGGCACGCTCGCACATGAGCATCGGGGAGGTGCTCGCGCTCCTGCAGGGCGAGTTCCCCGATGTCACGATCTCCAAGATTCGTTTCTTGGAGGGCGAGGGCCTCATCGAGCCCGAGCGCAGCCCGTCCGGCTACCGCAAGTTCACCCACCTGCACGTAGAGCAGTTGCGCTTCATCCTCACCGAGCAGCGCGACCACTACCTGCCGCTGCGGGTGATCAAGGACAGGATGGCCGAGAGCTTCGGCCGTCCGCGCGCCGTGCAGGACAAGCAGGAGGTGCGGCTGAGCCGCACCGAGCTGCTGGAGGCCGCCGGGCTCGATGACGAGACGCTCACCGAGCTGGAGGACTACGGCCTGCTCGCCGCCAAGGCCAGGCGCTACGACGAGGACGCGCTCAAGATCGCCCGCAGCGTGGGCGCGCTGGCCCGGTTCGGCCTGCACGCCCGCCACCTGCGCGCGGTCAGGGCGGCGGCCGAGCGCGAGGCGGGGCTGATCGAGCAGACGGTCGCGCCCATCCTCAAGCGCCGCGCCCCCGGCGCCATCGGCGAGGCCGACGAGGTGGCCAGAGAGCTGTCGAACCTGCTGCTCGACCTCCATGCCGCCCTTCTGCGTACCGGCGTACGCGACGTTCTGGGACGATGACCGGACCGGCGGGGCGTACTGGGCCCAACGGGTGTTACGTTGAAATGCAGAAGCGGACCAGCAAATAGCTGCGCCGGGTCACCGGCCAGTCGAATACGGAGCAGCCCGTGTTGCAGATGGAGGTCGTGGGCGTTCGGGTAGAAATGCCCACAAATCAGCCGATCGTCTTGCTCAAGGAGGCACACGGGGAGCGGTTCCTGCCCATCTGGATCGGCATGACCGAAGCGACGGCCATCGCCCTGGCCCAGGCGGAGGAGCCTCCGCCGCGGCCTCTGACGCACGACCTGTTCAGGGACGTGCTGAGCGCCCTGGGTGTCGGCCTGCGTGCCGTGAACATCGTCGCCCTGCGCGACGGCATCTTCTTCGCCGACCTGGTCTTCTCCAACGGGGTGGAGGTCAGCGCCCGCCCGTCCGACTCGATCGCGCTTGCGCTTCGCACCGGAGCGCGTATCTTCGCCAGCGAGGAAGTCGTCCAGGAGGCGGGGGTCATCATCCCCGACGACCAAGAGGATGAGGTGGAGAAGTTCAGGGAGTTCCTTGACACGATCACTCCCGAAGACTTCGGCAGGGCGGGGTAGGTATTTCAGTGCATTTACGCTTCACGACGCGCCGAGCCGGATCGTTGACTGAGCATGGTCACGGTCCTACGGTGCAAGTGAAACCCGTGGTCGCCCTTTTACGAACCCCCAGATCAGACCGCGGGATGAGAGAAAGCCGGAGGTCCGCGTGGCGGTCAGCAGCGGCGAGGGAAAGACGGCCGGCCAGGAAGATCCGGTGCGGCGCGAGAGCGCGCGGCAGCGTGCCGGAGAGCAGGGACTGCTCTTCGACGAGCGGCCCGCGACGTTGCCAGGTGACATCGGATACCGCGGCCCCACGGCCTGCTCGGCGGCCGGCATCACCTACAGGCAGCTTGACTATTGGGCGCGCACCGGCTTGGTGGAGCCCACGATAAGAGCCGCGCAGGGCTCGGGTTCCCAGCGGCTCTACAGCTTCCGCGACATCCTGGTGCTCAAGGTGGTCAAGCGGCTGCTCGACACCGGAGTGTCGCTCCAGCAGATCCGTACCGCCGTCCAGCACCTGCGCGATCGCGGGGTCGCCGACCTCGCGCAGATCACGCTGATGAGCGACGGCGTCAGCGTCTACGAGTGCACCTCGGCCGACGAGGTGATCGACCTGCTCCAGGGCGGCCAGGGCGTGTTCGGCATCGCGCTCGGCCGGGTCTGGCGCGAGGTCGAGGGGTCCCTCGCGGAGCTGCCGGGGGAAAGAGCGGCGGTCGCGGACGACGTCCCGGCCGACCATCCCACTGACGAGCTGGCCCAGCGGCGACGCGCGCGTCGCATTGGGTAGTAACCTTTAGGGACAAAAGCTGATGACCCCGTGCGGGAGAGTCCCCGGGCTGCTGCCCCGGGGCGCCGAAGGAGCAACCCTCCCCGGAATCTCTCAGGCGCCAGTACCGCTCGGGTGAGGCAACTCTGGAAAGCAGGCGCGCCGGCCAGGCGCGTCTCACCGACGGTGCAAGCCCCTTGGGGTGAAGCTCTCAGGTCGCCATGACAGAGGGGGAGATCCGGCACTCGTCCGCGCCCTGGCGCCGGTCTCCAAGCCCTCGGGAGGCACCTCCATGACCGACCTGTCTGCACCGCCGTTCTCGTCCCGGCATATCGGCCCGTCGGAATCCGAGCAGCAGCGCATGCTCGAAACCGTGGGCTTCGAGTCCGTGGCGGACCTGGTGGCGGTGGCCGTGCCCGAGGCCATCAGGGCCAAGGACCGCCTCCAGCTGCCCGCCGCGATCGGCGAGACCGAGGCGATCGCCGAGCTGCGCGCCCTGGCCGACCGCAACCAGGTGCTCACCTCCATGATCGGCCTCGGCTACTACGACACGATCACCCCCGCGGTCATCCGGCGCAACCTGCTGGAGAATCCGGGCTGGTACACCGCCTACACGCCGTACCAGCCGGAGATCTCGCAGGGCCGCCTGGAGGCGCTGCTCAACTTCCAGACCGTGGTCTCCGACCTCACCGGCCTGCCCGTCGCGGGCGCGTCCCTGCTGGACGAGGCCACCGCGGCCGCCGAGGCGATGACGCTGGCCAGGCGGGCGGGCAAGGCCAAGAGCGCCGTGTTCGTCGTCGACTCCGACGCGCTGCCGCAGACCAAGGCCGTGCTGGCCACCCGCGCCGAGCCGCTCGGCATCACCCTCGTCGAGAGCGACCTGACCGGCGAGCTGCCCGAGTGCTTCGGCGTCCTCGTGCAGTACCCCGGCGCGTCGGGCCGCCTGCGCGACTTCCGCGCGGTCGCCGCCGCCGCGCACGCCTCCGGCGCGCTCGTGGTGGCCGCCGCCGACCTGCTCGCCCTGACCCTGGTCGCCGCGCCGGGCGAGCTGGGCGCCGACATCGCGATCGGCTCCTCGCAGCGGTTCGGCGTCCCGTTCGGCTTCGGCGGCCCGCACGCCGCCTACATGTCGGTGCGCGAGGGCCTGCAGCGGCAGATGCCGGGCCGCCTGGTGGGCGTCTCCGTCGACGCCGACGGTTCGCCCGCCTACCGGCTCGCGCTGCAGACCCGCGAGCAGCACATCCGCCGCGAGAAGGCCACCAGCAACATCTGCACCGCCCAGGTGCTGCTCGCCGTCATCGCCGGCATGTACGCCGCCTACCACGGGCCCGAGGGGCTGCGCCGCATCGCCTCCCGCGTCAACGCGCACGCCGTCACGCTGGCCGAGGTGCTGCGGGCCGGACGCGTCGAGGTCGTGCACGACGCGTTCTTCGACACCGTGCTCGCCCGCGTGCCGGGCCGGGCCGCCGCGGTCGTGGCCGAGGCCGCCTCGCGCGGCGTCAACCTGTGGCAGGCCGACGCCGACCACGTCTCCGTCTCCTGCGACGAGAAGACCACCCTCGGCCACCTGGAGCAGGTCGCCGCCGCCTTCGGCGTCGCCGTCTCGCTGCACGAGCTCGCGGAGCCAGGCGCGATCCCGGCGTCACTGGCACGTGAGTCCGGCTACCTGACCCACCCGGTCTTCCACGACCACCACTCCGAGACCTCGATGCTGCGCTACCTGCGCAAGCTCCAGGACAAGGACATCGCGCTCGACCGGTCGATGATCCCGCTCGGCTCGTGCACGATGAAGCTGAACGCGACCACCGAGATGGAGCCCATCACCTGGCCCGAGTTCGCGGCCGTCCACCCGTACGCGCCCGAGGAGCAGGCCGCCGGGTACCGCGAGCTGATCGCGACGCTGGAGGGCTGGCTGGCCGAGGTCACCGGCTACGACGCGGTCTCCATCCAGCCGAACGCGGGCTCCCAGGGCGAGTTCGCCGGGCTGCTGGCCATCCGCGCCTACCACCGCGGCAACGGCGACACCCACCGCGACGTCTGCCTCATCCCGTCCTCGGCGCACGGCACGAACGCGGCCAGCGCCGTCATGGCGGGCATGCGGGTCGTGGTCGTGGCCTGCGACTCCGACGGCAACGTGGACCTCGGCGATCTCGACGCCAAGATCGACAAGCACCGCGACGCGCTGGCCGCGATCATGGTGACGTACCCGTCCACGCACGGCGTCTACGAGGAGACGATCACCGAGGTCTGCGCCAAGGTGCACGCCGCCGGCGGCCAGGTGTACGTCGACGGGGCCAACCTCAACGCGCTGGTCGGCCTGGCCAAGCCGGGCCAGTTCGGCGCCGACGTGTCGCACCTGAACCTGCACAAGACGTTCTGCATCCCGCACGGCGGCGGCGGCCCCGGCGTCGGCCCGGTCGCGGTGCGCGGCCACCTGACGCCCTACCTGCCGGGCCACCCGCTGCGCGACGGCTCGCCGGTCGGGCCCGTGTCGGCGGCCCCGTACGGCTCGGCGGGCATCCTGCCGATCTCGTGGGCCTACATCCGGATGATGGGCGGCGACGGGCTCAGCGCGGCCACCGAGCAGGCGATCCTGTCGGCCAACTACCTGGCCCGCAGGCTCGCTCCCCACTACCCGGTCCTCTACACCGGGCGCGGCGGCCTGGTGGCCCACGAGTGCATCATCGACCTGCGCCAGATCACCAAGGAGACCGGCGTCACCGTCGACGACGTGGCCAAGCGGCTCATCGACTACGGCTTCCACGCGCCGACCATGTCGTTCCCCGTGGCGGGCACGCTCATGATCGAGCCCACCGAGAGCGAGGACCTCGCCGAACTCGACCGGTTCGCCGAGGCGATGATCGCGATCAGGGGCGAGATCTCGAAGGTCGCCTCCGGCGCCTACGACCGGTCCGACAACCCGCTGAGCAACGCCCCGCACACCGCCGACTCGGTCACCGCCGACGAGTGGTCGCACCCGTACACCCGTACCGAGGCGGCCTACCCGCTGCCGTCGCTGCGTGACGGCAAGTACTGGGTGCCGGTGCGGCGCATCGACCAGGCGTTCGGCGACCGCAACCTGGTCTGCTCCTGCCCGCCGCTGGAGGCCTACGAGGACTGACGGCTCCGCCCCGCGACGCCTTCCGGCGCCGCGGCCCGCTGTGCGCTGCGGCTCTGTGTGCTACGGCCTTTCGGCGTCACGGCCCTTCTCGCGTCACGGCTCTCTCCGCGCTGCGGGGAGGGCCGTTTCGCGTGATTTGTCGGTACGGTGGACGCGGCGGATCACCGCGGGAGGGCTCCATGCGCGACGGCGTGCTCGGCGACCTCGTCAAAGGCCAGCTCTGTCTGTTCGGCGGGCTGACCACGTGCCTGGTCGCCATGCCGGACTGCCTGACGGTCAACTGCGGCATGAGCGACTTCGGCGTCCACTGGCGGACCATCGTCCCCTACGCGATCGGTCTCCTCGGGGCCGCGCTGTTCACCCGTCGCGCGTTACGGGCCGCCGCTCCGGACCTGCGCTCGCCCGGGTTCGTGCGGCGGGCCGGAGACTCCTTCGCCGTGTTACTGACCGGCGTCCTGCTGACGCCCTACACGCTGGCCGAGACCGTGCACTGGATACACAGGCTGTTCGGTGCCGGTCTGTTCCTTCACGAGCTGATCCTGGCGATCCGGCTCGTCGCGTGGGCCCGCGCCGACGCCGCCGCGGTCGCGCTGGTCGCCGTCCAGGTCGGCAGCGGAGTGCTGTCCGGAATCTACGTATTGAGCGCCGAAGGGCACCTGGTGCTCGGGCAGGCGGCCTTCCAACTGGCCTTCGGCGTGATCGCGATCAGGTCGCTGCGCCTGCTGCGCGCCGGGCCGAAACCCGGCGAACCGAGTGCGGGCCAGTCCTTCACCGTCAAGTGAGCAGACATGATCGCCAGAACTCGTTAGGCTCGGGGCGTCCGTCGCCTAAGGAGCTCTCTTGACGTCCTCAGAGCTGGAGACCCCACCCCTCGACACCGCCCGCCGCCTGGCGGAGGTCGGCGACCTCGACGGGGCGGCGGCCATCCTCGCCGACCTCGCCGCCGACCCCGACGGCCCCGACAGAGCGCAGGCCGCCGTCGGCTTAGCCGTGGTGCTCGACGAGCGCGGCGACATCGAAGGCGCCCGCGCCGCCGCCCGCACCGCCCTGGCGACCGGCCACCCCGAGTTCGCCGCTCAGGCGGCCTGCCACCTGGCGCAGGGCTTCGAACGGGAGGGCAGGGCCGAGCAGGCCAGGGCCGCCTGGCAGGCCGTGCTCGGGCTCGGCACCCGCGCCTACGTCCCGCTGGCCCATCTGGCGCTGGCCAGGCTGTCAGCCGACTACGACGAGGCCGAACGCGAGCTGCGGGCCGCCGTGGAGGCGTCCGACGGGGAGGTCGCCGTCGACGCCCGCCAGCAGCTCGCCGACCTGCTGCTGGAGCGCGGCGAGCCGGGGCAGGCGGCGGAGGTCCTCCTCGACGCCCTGGAGGGCGCCGCCGACGGCGACGTGGCGCGGCTGCGCGTCCAGCTCGGGATCGCGCACCTGGAGCTGGCGTGCGCGGAGTTCACGGCCTCGCTGGAGCAGGGTGGCGACGCCGAGACCAGCGCCCTCGCCGTCGAACTGCTGGCGCGCACCCTCCCGCTCCGTGGGCGCGACGAGGAGGCGGACAGCGTGTGGGCGTACGGCCTCAACCACGAGGACGAGACGCTCGCCGCCGAGGTCCGCCTCCGCTACGACCGCGACACCTGACCCTCTCCTGCCCCCGCCCACAGGCCGACGCCCCCGCCCACCACCCGTGTCGCGCCCGGGCGGCTCGTTCGGGTGGTACGGCGTGACCGCGCAGGGCGGGCGCCGGGGTGACGGGTCAGCCGCGGCGGATGATGGCGGCCGCGGCCGCCACGTTGATGGCGACGATGGCGATCCAGGAGATCGTGAGGCCCACCAGCCCGGCGTTGCCTACGGCGATGGCCGTCAGGGGGATGCCGATGCCCATCGAGCCGAGCGCGACGGGGATCATCGCGGCGCCGGTCGACTTGGACTTCTGCGGGGCCGCGCCGCGCAGCTCGAGCTCGGTGTGGATGCGCGCCGCGATCGTGGCTTCGAGACGCTCCGCGAACGACTCGACCAGCGCGGCTTCATAGTCGGGGCCGAGGTCGCGGCGGGCGTCGAGGGTCGCCTGCAGCTCCTCACGGATGGGGCTCGTGTCTGGCATGAGGTTCATCATCCCCTGATGACGGCGCGCCGTCATCCGCCCTGGGGGCCATGCTCTTCTCATCCCCAGGTACGGTGCTGGCGTGAGGATTGTGACCCCGCGTGGTCCGGCGCTGGTCGAGGTCGACGAGGTGGCGGAGCCCCGGATGCTGCTCGTGCTGACCCACGGGTCGGCGGGGGGAGTGGACGCGCCCGACCTGCTGGCCGTCCGCGACGCCGCGCTGGGCATCGGCGCGACCGTCGCCAAGGTGACGCAGCCCTTCAGGCTGGCCGGTGCCAGGGCGCCCGGCTCGGCCGTCCGGCAGGACGAGGCGTGGGGTGTGGTCCTGGAGCAGCTGCGGGCCCGCTGGCCCGGCGTGCCGCTGGTGCAGGGCGGGCGGAGCAACGGCGCCCGGGTGGCGTGCCGCACCGCGAAGGCGGTCGGCGCGTCGGCGGTGGTGGCGCTGGCCTTCCCGCTGCATCCGCCCGGCAAGCCGGAACGGTCCAGGGCCGACGAGCTGCGCGGGGCCGGGGTGGACGTACTGGTGGTCAACGGGGATCGGGACCCGTTCGGAGTGCCCGACCCGGCCGACGCGGCGCGCCTGGTGGTGCTGCCGGGGGAGGGGCACGATCTGAAGAAGGACCCCGCCCGGGTGGGCGAGGTCGTCGCCGAATGGCTGTCGCGTCAGGTGTGAGGCCCGCGTGTGGGGCTCGGGTGCGAGCCCGGTTTCCGCTGCGAGGGGCTTGCTGCCCCTGGTCGGGCTGATGGTCGCGGGCTGGGCGGTGACCCGCCGTCCGTGGCCGTGCGGGGCTGTCGGACCGCACCCGCGACCGTGCGATCACCCGGCGCCTGTGACCTGGAGGTCAGGCGGCGCCGACGACCGGGCGGTGCGGGGCGATGACGGTGCCCCCCGGCAGGAGCTCCCCAGTGTCCTCGAACAGGACGACGCCGTTGCAGAGGAGACTCCACCCCTGCTCAGGGTGGCAGGCGAGGGTACGTGCGGCCTCGCGGTCTGGCGCGTCGGCTGACGGACAGGCCGGGTCGTGCGGGCACATCGGCGTGCCTCCGATATCTCGTGGACGGCCCCCGGCGTGCGAGCGGCGGGAGCGGCTCGGGTTGTTCTTACTAACAAGTGTGCGACGTATGTCACACGTTCCGACATAGCCCGTTAGGACTGTTAGAGGAGGATGCCCGTCCGTGTGACCTTCGACACAGCGTGCCTTATGCAGGATAACGGTCCAAGCTCGACACGCCCACTAGATTCGCAACCCTTTCAGCAACGCGTCGAGCCCTCGCTCGAAGTCCTCGTCGGCGCGCTCGTCGCGCCTGGTCCACACGTCCACCTCGGGGTCGGCCCAGCCCGACTGCTGCACCTCGACCGCGACGCTGCCGAAGACGAACGCCCGCAGGGACCGCACGGCCTCGGCCGCGTTCTCCAGGCCGCCGTCGGCGAGTTGTTCTGTCTGCTCCCTGATGGCCAGCAGCGTGGCCCCCTTCGGGGGTTTCGTCAGGGCCAGCGCGAGGACGCCCGGATGCTCCCGCAGCAGCTCGCGGCCGGCCCGGCACCAGGCCCTGGCGGTGTCCTGCCAGGTAGGGCCCTGCTCCACCTGGACGGACGTCACGTGCTCGGCCAGCGCGTCCATCAGCGCCTCCTTGCCCCTGGGCAGGTGGTGGTAGATGGCCATCGCCTCCACCTGGAGCGCGTCGCCCAGTCTGCGCATCGTCAGCCTGCGCAGGCCCTGGGTGTCGGCGATGTGCAGCGCGGAGTCGATGATGCGCTCGCGGGAGAGGGGGACGGGCGGTCGCTTGGCCGGCATGCGGGCAGCTTACTATGTAAAGGCGGTCGCGCCCGTCCGATTACGGGACGTGTCGCCGGACGGCGTACGCTGGTCGGCGGTAAGAACTGATTGCGCTGAAGGGGCAGAGTCGATGGCGTTTTTCCGTCCGCGGGTGAGCCGCGAGGCCGAGGTCCGCTACCACGCGGACCAGGAGATCTCCAAGAGCTTCCCCGAGCTGCTCGACAAGGTCAGGCAGGCCGAGCAGCTGCTGCGCGATCTGCGGGCCGCCGACGCTGACGAGATCGAGCTGCTCGCGGCCGGTCAGGCGTTCGACAAGGCACTCACCGACGCGCTGCGCGCGGCCGAAAGCGGCCAGCGGGCCACGTTCGGGGTCAAGGCGTACGACGACCGCATCGCCCGCCGCAAGGCCAAGGCGACGCCCGACGGGGCCCTGTGGACGTCCGAGGTGGAGCGCCTGCGCACGCTGCGCGAGGACAACCGGCTCTGGGGCATCCCGCGCGTCCCCCGCCCGGTCCCCGCGGCCCGCTGAGAAACCCGCTCGCCGGGCCTTCGCGGCCCACTGCGGGGGAGGATCGCCGGAGCCCCGGTCGAGCTCCGCGACAGGGCTGAGGCGGGAAAGATCTCCGCAGGCATGGGATTCAGCGGTCTCCGGCCGGTAAGCGGTCCGTCGGGGGACGCGACATGCGGGGACGCGAACGGGAGTGGCGACAGGTCGACGGCCTGCTTCGAACGGTCGGCGGCGGCGGGGGCGGCACCCTGCTCGTGGACGGCGAGCCCGGGGCCGGCAAGACCCGGCTGCTCGCCGAGGCCGCGGCCGCCGCGTCCGAGCGGGGCATCGGCGTGCTCAGGGGCCGGCCGGAGGAGCTGGGCGAGCTGGTTCCGTGCGGCATGCTGTTCGAAGCACTGGATCTCCGGCCGGAGCCTGACACCGGCCGGGACGATCCCTCGTTCCGCCTCGACTCACGGGCGCGGGCGCTGGAGCGCCTGAGGGCGGCTTTCGAGGAGCGGGCCGTGGCACCGGTGCTGGCCGCCCTCGACGATCTCCAGTGGGCCGACCCGGCGACCCTGATGGCGCTGCGTGCCCTCCACGGCCTGCTCGCCCCCCGATCGATCGGCTGGCTGTTGAGCCGCTCGACCGGCGCGGCCAAGGGCCACGCCGCCTCCCTGTTCGATCTCCTGGAGCAGAACGGGGCCGCGAGGGTGGCGCTCGCCTCGCTCTCCCCGGACACGGCCACCGAGCTGACCACGGACCTGCTCGGGGTGCCGCCCGATCCGGCGACGCTGGCCCTGGTGTCCGCCGCCGGAGGCAATCCGCTGCTGATCACCGAGCTGCTCGCCGGCCTCCGCGACGAAGGCCTGCTCCGAGTCGCCGGCGACGGCGTTCACCTGTCGCACGCGCACGTCCCCGACCGTCTTCGCAGGGTGGTGCGGCACTGGACCGACTCCCTCGGCGCGGACGCCAGGAACCTGGTGGAGACGGCCGCCGTGCTCGGCCAGTCGTTCTCGCCGGCGCAGGCCGCGTCGCTGCTCGGCACCACACCGGCGGCGCTGCTCCCGATGGTGGAGGAGTGCATGGCAGCGGGCATCCTGGCCGTCAACGAGCACGGCCTCTCGTTCCGCCAGGAGCTGGTCAGGGGCGTCGTCGCGGCGCAGGTCCCGCGACCGGTCCGGGAGGCGCTGCTGGACCAGATCGGCGTTCCAGGGGCGCATGAGCCGGCGGGCCTGCCGGACGTCCCGGGTCCCGGCCACAGCATCGGCGGCATCGACGCCGCCATCGCCGCAGGACGGCTGCAAGAGGCCGAGCAGATGGTCCGGGGGCGGCTCACCGACCACGAACCGGCGTCCGAGGTGGCCGAACTGCGCTGTGCGCTGGCGGACATCCTGTACCTGACCGGAAGGATCGACCAGGCCACGCGAGAGGCCGAGACGGTGCTGGCCGCGCCGGACCTTCCCGGCCAGGTGCGCGACCGGGCGATCCGGGTGCGGCTGTACGCCATGACGTCCCTGCGCAACCGCGGCAGGTCCGTGCGCGCGTACGCGCGCAAGATCCTCGAACAGCGTTCCCGCCACGGTGCGGCGGCCACGGTCGCGGCCCTGATGGCGCTCGCGGCGACCGAGTGGGACAAAGGGCGGCTCTCCGACGCGCTGGCGCTCGCCGAGGAGGCCCGGCGGCTGGCCGGGGCGAACGTGCCGGCCGCGCACCGCTACGAGCCTCGGCTGATCTCCGCTGCGATGCTCACCGACGTGCACCGGCTCGACGAGGCGCGGGCGATCCTCCGGGAGGCGCGCAAGGACATGTTCGCCAACGGCCATCTGGCCTGGGCCGCGGACGCCGCCGCCCTGGAGGCCCGGGCCGAGCTCCTCGCGGGTCACCTCGACGGTGCCGTCACCGAGGCCGAGAGAGCCCTGGACCTCGCCACCTCCCTGAACACGCCCCGATCCGCCGCGGTGGCCAGCTCCGTGCTCGCCGCCGTCGCGCTGCGGTGCGGTGACCTCCGGGCGGCGACTCGGCACGCCGCACACGTGCCCGGCGACTCCCACGACGGCCGTACGCGGCACGCCCTGCTCGCAGCGCGGGTCTCGGACATGCGCGACGGCCCGCTGAGCGCGATGACGCTGCTCGCGGACCTTCCCGGCCGGTCGTCTGGGCGGCAACGGCTGATGCTCACCATGGAGCCCACGGCGAGCGCGTGGCTGGTCCGCATGGCTCTCGCCGTGGACGACCGGCCGGCGGCCGAGGCCGTCGTGGCCACCGCGGAGGCCCTCAGCCGTGCCAACCCGGGCCTCCCCGCGCTGGTCGCCTCCGCCGCGCACGCCCGGGGGCTGCTCGAGGGTGACTGTGAGGCCCTCTCCCGGGCCGCCGGTCAGACCCAGGACGTGTGGGCGCGCGCCTCCGCCGCGGAGGACCTCGGTGTGGCGCTCGCCGTGGCCGGGCGGCGCGAGGACGCGACCGGCAGCCTGGATCAGGCGCTGGCGATCTACGACGACATCGGATCCGTCAGGGACGCGGCGCGCGTCCGCCAGCGGCTGCGTGGCATGGGCGTGCGCCACCGGCACTGGAGTTACGCCGAACGGCCGATCTCCGGCTGGGACAGCCTCACCGAGACCGAGCACAGCGTCTCGATGCTCGTCGCCGACGGGTGGACCAACCGGCAGATCGCCGACCAGATGTTCATCAGCGTGCACACCGTCGCCTTCCACCTGAGGCACATCTACCGCAAGCTGCACATCAACTCCCGGGTCGAGCTCACGCGGCTCGCCGTCGCGCAGGGACGGATCGACCCCCCGGCTGAGCGGCTATGACTACACGTCTGGGGGATGTGGCGGCGAAGCGCCCGGAGAAGCCTCGAAGAGGTATGCACCGGATAGCGTCGCGGGACTTCGTCTCCAAGAGCGGCCTGGTCGCCGACAAGTACGAGGTCCTCGTCGAGTCGCAGCACGCGGCCAGGGCCCATGAACTACTCGCGAAGATGAACAGCTAGGGCGCCAAGGGGGCGCGAGCCATGGCGAAAGCAGTAGGCATCGATCTCGGCACCACCAACTCGGTGATCGCCGCCACGGAGGACGGCCAGCCCAAGGTGCTTCCCAACGCGGAAGGCTCCCGGACGACGCCGTCCGTGGTGGCCTTCACCGACCAGGGCGAGCGCCTGGTGGGCCAGCTCGCCCGCCGGCAGGCCATCCTCAACCCGAAAGGAACGATCTACTCCGCCAAGCGGTTCATCGGCCGCCGGTACGACGAGGTCACCAGCGAGCTGAACGCCGTCTCCTTCGACGTGGTGGAAGGGCCGCAGGGAGCCGTCCGCTTCAAGGTCGGCGACAAGGAGTACGCGCCGGAGGAGGTCTCCGCCCTCGTGCTGCGCAAGCTCGCCGCCGACGCGGCGAAGTACCTCGGCGAGAAGGTGACCGAGGCCGTCATCACCGTTCCGGCGTACTTCAACGACGCCCAGCGCCACGCGACCAAGGACGCGGGGCGCATCGCCGGGCTGGAAGTCCTCCGGATCATCAACGAGCCGACCGCCGCCGCGCTGGCCTACGGGCTGGACAAGAAGACCAACGAGACCGTGCTGGTCTTCGACCTCGGCGGAGGCACCTTCGACGTCAGCATCCTGGACATCGGCGAGGGGGTCATCGAGGTCCGCGCCACCTCGGGCGACGGGCACCTCGGCGGTGACGACTTCGACCGCAGGATCGTCGACCACCTGGCCGACGAGTTCCAGCAGCAGCAGGGCATCGACCTGCGCCGCGACCCGCAGGCCCTGCAGCGGCTCTTCGAGGCGGCCGAGAAGGCCAAGGTCGAGCTCTCCGCGGTGAGCCAGACCACGATCAGCCTGCCGTTCATCACGGCGGACGCCTCGGGGCCCAAACACCTCAACACCACGCTCATGCGGTCCACCTTCGAGCAGATCACCACCGACCTGGTCGAGCGCTGCATCCACCCCGTCGAACAGGCGATGGAGGACGCCAAGCTCAGGCCAGCCGACATCGACGAGGTGATCCTCGTCGGCGGGTCCACCCGGATGCCCGCCGTGCAGAACCTCGTACGCAGGCTCACCGGGGGCAAGGACCCCAACATGACGGTCAACCCGGACGAGGTCGTGGCCATCGGCGCGGCGATCCAGGCGGGCATCATCAAGGGCGAGGTCCAGGACGTCGTCCTGCTCGACGTCACGCCGCTCTCGCTGGGCGTCGAGACCCTCGGCGGCCTCATGACCAAGGTCATCGAGCGCAACACGACGATCCCGGCCCGCAGAACCGAGACCTTCAGCACGGCCGAGGACAACCAGAACGCCGTCGACGTCGTGATCCTGCAGGGAGAGCGGGAGCGCGCCGCCGACAACCGGGTGCTCGGACGCTTCCGGCTGGAGAACATCCGCCCCGCGCCGCGTGGAGTGCCGCAGGTCGAGGTCACCTTCGACGTCGACGCCAACGGCATACTCAACGTCTCCGCCCGTGACAAGGACACCGGTGCCGAGCAGCGGATCACCATCAGCGAGAGCTCCAATCTGGACAAGCCGGAGATCGAGCGGATGATCGCGGACGCCGAGCAGCACCGCACCGAGGACACCCGGCTCCGCGAGACCGTCGACGCGCGCAACGAGCTGGACTCGGTCGCCTACCAGGTGGAGCGCCGGCTGCAGGAGCTCGGCGACGCGGTGCCCGTGCACGAGAAGGCGCGTGCCGAGCAGCTCGTCGGCGACGCCCGGCAGGCGATCAAGGAAGAGGCGCCGATCGACCGGTTGCGCCCGCTCAGCAGCGAGCTCCAGCAGGTCTACCACGGCCTCGGAGCCGTGGCAGGCGCACGGCCGGAGGCAGCGGCCGGCGTGCCGCCACAGGGCAGGAAGGAAGGCGTCCCGGGCGGTGACGAGGACGTGATCGACGCCGAGTTCACCACATCCGACTCCGAGTGACATGAAGGGGTGACACGAACGGGGTGACACGAACGGGGTGACATGAACGGCCACGAAGAGGTGCCCGGCACCACCGGCCGGATGGCCGAGGCACAGACCCAGGAAGACACCCAGGAAAGCCCCCTGGAAAACGGGGCCGCGGAGACGGATGCCAAGCTCGCGGAGCTGGAGGACCGCTGGCTGCGTGCCGTCGCGGACCTGGACAACCTCCGCAAGCGGATCGCCCGTGACAGCGAGCGGCTGCGGGCCGAGGAGCGGGACAGGGTGACCGCCGAGTGGCTGCCCGTCCTGGACAACCTGGAACTCGCGCTCAGCCATGCCGGCCAGGGGGCGGGCGAGGACGCCGACGCGATCGTCGCCGGGGTACGGGCGGTGCGGGACCAGGCCGTCGCCGCGCTGTCGCGCCTCGGCTACGCCCGCCACGACGAGACCGGCGTGCCCTTCGACCCCACCCGCCACGAGGCGGTGGCGACCGTTGAACGGGACGACGTCGAGCCCGGCACCGTCGTGGACGTGCTGCGGCCCGGCTACGGCGACGGCCGGCGGCAGCTGCGCCCCGCGGTGGTGGTCGTCGCGAAAAAGGTGGCGTGATGGCCGATCGACGGGACTTCTACGACGTGCTCGGCGTCGGCAGGAACGCCGACCAGGACGAGATCCAGCGGGCCTACCGCAAGCTCGTGCGCTCCTACCATCCCGACGTCAACAAGGACCCCGGGGCGGAGGACACGTTCAAGGAGGTCTCCGAGGCCTACGCCGTGCTCTCCGATCCCGAGACCCGCCGCCGCTACGACGCGTTCGGGCACGACTTCCGTCAGGTGCCGCCGGACGTGGATCCCGCGCAGTGGGCCCGTGCCCGCGCCGGAGCGGGCGCGGGCGGGGGCGGGGGCCCGTGGCGCTCGGCGCGGGCCGAGGACTTCGGGTTCGGCGCAGGCGCCGACGTCGACCTGGAGGAACTGCTCGGCGGCGTGTTCGGCGGACGCGGCCGGCGGCGCCGGGGGCCGATACCCGGCGCCGACCAGGAGGCGGAGCTGACGCTCACGGTGGAGGAGGCGTACCACGGCGGGCGCCGTTCCTTCACGTTGCCCGGCGGCCGGCGGGTGGACGTCACGATCCCTGCGGGGGTCACGAACGGGCAGCGCATCAGGCTGGCCGGTCAGGGCGGGCAGGGAAGCGAGGGAGGGACTCCGGGCGACCTCTACCTCATCGTGCGGCTCGCCGACCATCCCCGCTACCGGGTGGAGGGCCGCGACATCCATGTCAGCCTGCCCCTCACACCCTGGGAGGCGGCGCTGGGGTCCACGGTCGCCATCGACACGCCAGGCGGTGAGGCGAAGCTGAAGGTGCCGCCGGGCACCTCGTCCGGCCGCCGCCTGCGACTGGCCGGGCGGGGGGGGGCCCACCCCCCCCCCCCCCCCCCCCCCCGACGGGCGCGCGGGGGGGTGATGGGGGGGGGCCCGGGCCCCGC
>NZ_JBEXUP010000052.1:0-57033 GCF_040614375.1 Nonomuraea sp. NPDC005983 | reverse complement strand
CTTGCTTGAGCCGTGTGCGGGGACGACCCGCACGCACGGTTCTGAGGGGGCCCTGGTGCAGCAATGCACCGGGGCTACCCGACCGCCCACGCGCTTTGACCCCCAGGCCGTGATCGCCAACACCGTGACGATGTCACTCCACGAGATGTGACCGAAAAACGCCTTGGAGATGTCGGGTGGCGTCGTAGTCTGACGCCATGAAGCCGAGTGACTTTCTGCTCTCTGCGCAGCAAGGCTTCCTGGGGACGCCGTTGGTGCGGCAGGTGTTGGACGTCGAACGGGTGACCGCGCTGCGGAGTGGCCCGCTGGAGGACGTGCCGGACCTGGAGGCTGCTCAGGCGATCATCTGCCTCGCACCCAGCGAACTGGAAGCTTTCGGTAACGGCGGCGCTGCGAACATATCCGAAATTACCGCGTCGAAGGCTGGCATCAACGGCGCACCGACGGCCGAGAATGTAGGTGTCTAGTATGACTAGCAACCGCATCAACCGCATCAACCGGGCCTACCGCCTACGACGCCGACCCGTTGGGCAACTCACCGACGGTGACCTCGAACTGGTTGAAGAGCAGGTACCGGAGCTGGCCGACGGTCAGGCCTTGGTCCGCACCAAGCTTCTCTCGCTCGACCCAACCTCCCGCGTCTGGATGAGCGATATGCGTAGCTACGAACCTCCGGTCCCGATCGGCGCAGTGATGCGTGGCTTTGGCGTCGGCGAAGTAGTTGCATCCACGCGCGAAGACATGCCGGTCGGGGCCACTGTCAGCGGCTTCACCGGTTGGCAGGAACTGGTCCTTGCCGACGACTCACAGCTGGAGGCGCCGCTTACTGTCCTGCCGACCCCACTGCCGGCACCCGAGTCGGCCTTTCTCGGCGTCCTCGGCCACACCGGCATCTCGGCCTATCTCGGGATCGACTTGGCCGAGTTGAAAGAGGGAGAGACAATCGTCATCTCTGCCGCCTGCGGTGCGGTCGGCTCGATTGCCGGTCAGATCGCAAGGCAGAAAGGGGCGGGACGGGTGATTGGCATTGCTGGCAGTCCCAGCAAGTGCCAACACGCCGTCAAGGTTCTCGGCTATGACGCCTGCATCGACCGCCACGCCGCTGACTGGCGTGCACAGCTCGACGCCGCCACACCGGATGGGATCGATGTCGATTTCGAGAACGTTGGCGGGCCGGTCATGGATCACATTTTGATGCGGCTCAACATCGGTGCCCGGGTTTCCCTGTGCGGAATGATTTCCGAGTACAACAGCTATAACAAGGGCGGCGAACACACTGGAAGTCTCACCAACATAGTCCAGCTGATCATGCAGCGGGCGACGATCAAGGGCTTCCTTGTACTTGACTGGGCCCACCGCTTCGAAGAGGCGATCACATACCTCGCTGGGCTGCTCGGTGAAGGTAAGCTCCACTACGACGAGACAATCGTCGACGGCGGCATTGAAGCTGCCCCGCACGCTCTCCACCAGCTGTTCAGCGGCGCAAACTTGGGCAAGCTACTTGTGCGGGTAGCAGATTGAGATGTCGCTTGGGAGGCCTCTTTAAAGGGCTATGAAGTGCTCCGCTTCGGTGGGTAGGACATAGTCGAGGCGTGGTCCGCTATCGAGAATATCAACCTCGGTAGCGGGTCGTACAGCTGTCCGCACCTTGGTGGGTCAAGGGCGCCTACGACGTCGCTACGCGATCCAATGCCGCGTAGTGAGGTGGAGGCCGGTCAGTAGCGTGGTGTCTATATGAGACACACTCATAAGGGCAGACCCAGCGGCCAACTACGGGACAGGTACGGGATGATCTTGCAAGCGATACTGCCTGTGCTAAGCATTCGTGCAGGTATTCGTAGTTGTAGGTGCCGGGGGCCGGGTACGGGGCCTTGGAGATGACCGTCAGCGGCATGCTGCCGAAGTGCGTGCGCTCGGCCTCCAGTGCCGTGACGACTCCTGTCCGGCCGAGGCCCTCCTGGACCTCCGCGCGGCGCTGCCCGCTGGTCAGTTCCAGGGCCAAGCCCAGCTCGACCATCTCGGGCGGGAGCTGGCGCCGCATCCGGCGCAGCAGGTCCGGTTCCTGGCCTCGCCGGATCGCCAGACGCAGCCGGGCGCGGATCAGGCCGCACGGCGTCAGGGCGTAGGTGAGGGCCTTCTGCCAGTGCCGCAGGGGCCCGTACTGCCACCGGCCGAACTCCTCGGCCATCCAGGTCATGCGCTCGGAGGGCGCGTCGACCAGCACCATCCCCGCGACCTGGTCGCGGTGGCGGGCCGCGTAGAGCCGGGCGATCTCCTCGCCCATCGAGTGGCCGACGATCAGGTAGGGGCCGGGCTCTCCGGACACCTCCAGGACCTCGTGCAGTTCGTCGGCCAGCGCCGAGGCGCCGCGCCACTCTCACCACGGCGCGGGCTGGCTCCAGCCGAGTCCCGCCCGGTCGTACTGCCACACCCGCTGGCCGGGCACCAGCCCCCGCCGGACGTTCACCAAGCCCAGACCGTTATCGGTCATGCCGGGCAGGATGACGACGAAGGTGGTTGATCCCTGGGCTCAGCTGAGCGCGTAAACCCAGGCAGTGCGCCCAGACCGCAGCGGTACCTCGACGCGGCGGTATGCATCCACCTCGTAGTCATCGGCCTGGGCCAACTGGTCGTCGGTGAGTGTGAAGACGGTGCCCATCACCTCTGCCTCAGGGCTGTTGTCGGTAATGAGAGCAGGGTGGATCGCTGATCCGCTGACCTCGATCACGTGAGGGTCCTCAATGATGACCTCGCCGAGACGGTGGCCGACGACGGCGTCGGCCTCGCCTGCAATTTCGGCTCCGAAAACCGTTCGCTGGACCTCGGGCTGCTGGAGTGTTCCGTACGAGAAGAGCAGGTGCATGATCCAAGTCAATCAGTTGCGTGTCCGCGACTAACGAGCGGCTCCGGGTGCGGGCGGCCACGGGATCAGGCACTCGCGATCGGCGGTTGGCGCAGCGTCCGGTTCAGCCTCGGGCGTCCCGGAACGGTTGGGCAGCAGGGTGGGACGGGCGCCCTGCCGCTTCGGCTGTGCGCCGTCCGCGCCCGTCTTCTTGGATTCGCAGCTGACCGGAGACCTACTCAGGCCGCGGGCGTCGCTGCGGCCAGCCTGGAGATCTCGGCGGCGACGGCGTCCGGGGCGGGCGCGACGGTGACACGGGCGACGCCGTCCAGGCTCGGGTGGGCACCGACACGGACCCCGTGCCGCGCGTTGCGCAGCAGGTCGATGTCGTTGATGTCGTTGCCGAAGGCGTTGTACTCGTCGATGCCCAGCGAGGTCAGGGCCTCCCACTTGTTCGTGGTGCCCTGGGTGAAGTCGATGATCGCCTCGTCGAGGTGATGGTTGACGGTCATCCCTAGCACGCGGCCGGCCTCGGCGAGGGCTGCCATGTCGGTCGCGTTGACCACGAGGAACTTCACGACAGAGGGAAGGTCGGCGAGGTCGACCCGACGGGCGAGGCGGCCTTGGTCGACGCGGCTGAGAATCGGGTGGTCGGCCGGCCCGGTGTAGGCGTAGTCCCAGGGGCCGTCGGCGAGGTAGCCCGCCTGGTACCGCTCGGCCTCGACCAGCAGCTTGTCGAGTTCGCTGGCACTGAACGCGGCGCGCGCCCGGACCTGGCCGCCGATCGAGACGAGGCTGCCGTTCCCGCCGATCAGCGTGGCGGCGGGGAAAGCCCCGTCGAGGACAGGCAGGAGGTCGCGGACCGGCCTGGCGGAGGCGAAGACCAGCTGGTGACCGGCGTGTTCACAGGCCTCGATGGCGGCGAGGATCCGGCTGTCGATCGCCCGTCCGTCGAAGCAGAGCGTGCCGTCGATGTCGAAGACCGTGGTGCGGGCGCTGGAAATCACGGTGAGATGGTATCGAGCCGACGCCGTACCGACCGACCTACCGCCCGCCGAGTGCGTGGCTCCCCACGGTTGCTTACAGGCACGCGAGGCACAAAGGAGACACGACCTATAGGCCACAGGAGCATGGCGGGTCGGCGCAGTGCAGGGGGCGACGTACGGCTTAGTCCGGTCGTTGTAGCGGAGTCGTTCGCGAGTGATGCGGTAGCGGGCGCACGTCTCGGGCTCGTCCGGTGAGCGGCGCGGGACGGGGACGGTCAGGGTGCCGATGTCCTGGTCGATGTGGGTGAGCAGGCCGTGGCAGGGCCCGCCGAGGCAGACGGCGTTGCGGTCGTGTCGCCCACTGCGTGAGTGTCGGCCTCATCTACCACCACCAGGTGGACAACGCCCGGCGCGTGCGGGTGGTCGCCGCGCAGCCGCATCGGCGAGCACCAGCTCCTGGCCGATGTCTTGGCGCATCGGCGCTATGCCATCACCGGGGACCGGCGCTGCCTGGAGGGCGTCCTGTGAAGGGAGTCCGCCCGGCGAGTGAGCTGCGGACCGGCTCCGTGCACGCCGGATGTGACGGTATGCCGTCGTGCCGTCAACACCGCCGCGACCTGCCCTCTCACCTCACCGGCCCCGGGCGGATGGCGTCAGCGCGTCCTGGCGGCGTCGAGGATCACGCAGCCGATACGAGCGTGGGGCGTATCCAGGAGTCCGAGGTGACGGGCGCTGCCTGGTACCCGCTCGCCGAGGCCGAGAGCCTTGTCGGGCACCGCATTGCGCGAGCGGTACCGGCCCGGATCCGTTGACCGGACCCGCGACTCATCCCCGAAACGCCTCAATCTCGATCTCGACCAGCATCCGCTTGTCGATCAGCCCCGCCACCCTGACGCCTGTGCACGCCGGCCTGACGTGCCCAAGCACCTCCGACAGCGTCTAAGGATTCTGGAAGGTGACTTCGGGGTTGGCGGGGGACGGACCGTCCAGCAGCGGCTGGTGTTCGCCGCGTAGGTGTTGGTCGAAGAAGGCGCCCACGTACGCCGTGGTGATCTCGCCGGACCGCTTTCCGGAGAGCGGCGCGGAGGGGTTGGTGATCCCGGCCTGCTCGCCCAGAATGGGCAGGTCGATGAAGGTGAAGTGGCCGGAGTCGGCAACGGTCAGCCAGCGCTTCCAGCCGTCCAGGCGTCTCCAGTCTCGCGCCCAGGTTGTGTCAGCGGAGTCGGGCGAGTGCTGGGCCTTGGTGCCGAGCATGAGGAACGGCCGTTCGCCGAGGCCGGAAGCCGGGACTGGTGCGAAGAACGTGCCGTCCATGTTCACCCCGGCGCGCACGCGGCGGTCGGTGGCCATGACGCTCGCCGCGGCGTTGCCACCGAGCGAGTGACCGGCGGCGCCGATCCGTCGCGGGTCGATCATCTTCCAGCGCTTCCAGACGGGTGCATGCCCGGCAGTGTGGGTCAGCTGGTCGATGACGAAGGAGATGTCGGCTGCCCGGCCGGCCGCGGCAATGCCCAGCAGCTTCTTCTCCGCCTCATCGGAGGGAGCCTTCTCCACCGTCTCGCATGCGACGCAGGTCAGGGTGCGGCCGCCTGGGAAAGCGGTGCCGAACGACTCGTAGGCGTGATCCACGAGCGCGACGACGTAGCCCTTGGAAGCGAGCTCCTCGGCGAGCGTGGTCAGCGTGGCGCGGCTGAGGGTGAAACCCGGGGACAGCACCACCAGGGGGTGCTTGCCGCCGACGGGACGGGCACCGACGCGTGCGTTCGTGCGGACGCCGGCGAGTTGTTCGGCCTTGAAGAGACTGTCGAGCTTCTGCCCTTTGAGCAGGAGACGGGCCTCGTCGGTGGTCATGTATGGAGCGGCGCTCCCGCCGACACGGGCCGGGTAGTACATCGACACCATCAGCTCACGCACGCTCGCTCCAGGCATCCACGGGTCGTGGCGCTTGCCGTCGACGAGATGCAGGGTGTCGCGCCCGACCTTGTACGGACCGGTGGGGTGCGGGATCGCGGGGCGCACGTCGGAATTGTCCGCAGCGGAGATCGCGGCTGCCGGAAACGACATCGAGGCCGCCGTCGCGACGGACAGAGGCAGGGTCAAGGTGAGGAGGACCGCAGCGGCGTTGCGGCGAGTTCTGATCATGAGCAGCACCGTAGAAGTGACCTCGCGGTGCTCGACATTCCCGAAAGCCAAGTCCGTGCTCTTACTTTCGTAAGGCCTCCCTGCCTCTCAAGCTCTGCACGTCTACCCGTACGCGGCTCTGCACAGGAAGCTGTACGCCGACAAACTGGCAAGAGTCCATCCCGGAGGCGGTCGTCCCCGTGACCATGTCCCTACCGCCTCAGCAGCGCCTCGTCGGTTTCGGGCAGCCAGGAGTGTGGCGGCCGGCACAGCCAGCGCCGCATCCTCCGGGTCTCCGTCACGGCCTGGAGTAGCGCGTCCAGACCTGGATGGCGCAGGCGCTCGGGGAAGACGAGGTTCTCCAGAGTGAGCGGCACGGGATCGACCAGGGGTCGCACCACGGCGCCGGGGATCCCTCCGATCTTCGCCGTGGCCAGCACGGGCTCTCGGTGCCGTTGCAGGTAGAGGCCCATTTCGTGGGATCCGACCGGCGGCGCGTGTGGCGTGGCCAGGGTGAGCCCGAACTCTTCTGCCAGGCGCTCGCCCAGGTCTGTCCACTCGGTGGTGGCGGGGTTGCCCGCCATGGCGTCCAGAGGGAAGTCGGTTAGCACGCTGAGCGGCACCTCCTCCAGTGCGGCCAGCGGATGGTCCTCGGGCACCAGTACGGCGAGCGGATCCAGCCGCACGGGCACCTGGGCCAGCCCCTTGCGCATGTAAGCGGGCAGCCCGGCGAGCCGGCCGAACGACACGTCGAGACGCCCCTCGCGCATGGCGGCGACCCCGGAGGCCAGCCCGCCGTGGAAGCGGGCGAGTATCTCCACTCCCGGCGCCAGCTCTCTGGCCCTGACCAGCGGCTGCGGCGGCTCGTGCCCCTGCATGTTGACGTCCACGAGCAGCGGCCTTCGAGCGCCGGAGACCTCCGCGACCAGCTCGTCGTGCAGCGCGAGCAGCCGCCTGGCCCCGGGCAGCAGCAGGGCTCCCGCCTGGGTCAGCTCCACCCGCCGGGTGGACCTGGTGAACAGCGCCGCCCCGAGCTGCTCCTCCAGCCGCCGCACGTGGCGGCTGAGCGCCTGCTGGGCCATGTACAGGCGGGTGGCGGCGCGGCCGAAGTGCAGCTCCTCGGCGACGGTCACGAACACCCTGAGTAGCCGGGGATGCAGGTCCACTCGGCAACATTAACAACAGATCCGCGTTAATCCCGACATTTCCGGTGTTGGACCCCGCGTCGCGATCTCCATCAGGCTGAACCTGTGATCCCCATGAAAGAGCTGATCAGCGGCGTGCCGCTGTCGCCCGCCCAGATCGGCGTCCTCCTGAGCCTGGTCCACCCGCCGGGGCTGACGGCTCAGAACGTCACGAGCGGGTCGCCCACGAAGCCGGCGATGAAGTTGACGAAGAAGAAGCCGAAGACCAGGAAGTCCAGCCCCAGCACGACGTAGTGCCAGGGCCGCGGGCGCATGGGCCGGGGCAGCCTGCTGTTCAGGTACATGAGCATGAACGGGTAGATCAGGGCGCCCAGGTTCGACATCTTGGCCGACCACTCCACCTGTCCAACGCGCAGCGCCAGATAGATGACCACCGCTTAATGATCTCCCTGCCGGTCTGCCGCAGGGGAGCGTGGTCGTCCCCGATCGTCCATAGACGAACATGGCACGTGGCATCAACGAAGAGACCCGACACTGGCGTCGAGCCTGGCCGGATGAGCACTTTCTTCACGTCTTGAACGCCGGACAAAGCGACGCGGGTAGATACCTCCAGGCCGGACGGGCTATCGCGCGTGAAGGCCGAATCCCCCGCAGGCCGGCTGCCATGGGCTCAAGCCCGGCCGTGCGCTGGCGTCCGAAGATCAATGACCAGGGCTGGCTCGGTGCACGCGAGGCCGAGCCTGCGCCTTCGTCTCCAGTCCGCTGCCGCTCCGCGGTGGGTCGACCATACGAGGTGGCCACAGGAGAGCGCTGCGGGACTGTAGCAACATGACTAGCCAGGCCAGACTCGTTCTTCCCTCGGGATGTTCCGACAGTTGCCCCCTGTCGGAGAGAATGAGATCTCGACCCAGTAACGTTTGGTGGACGGATCTTCTTGCGCATCCAAGGACCAGTAGTCGAACGCGAGCTCAAAATCTGCAGTGAATTCGCCGAGGTCTTTCGAAAAGCACGAGTTGGATGGCCACTTCTCTGTTGATCCGGGACGACGAACAAAATGTTCAGCCCCATCCTCGGTAAGGTGCCAGCCTGCCGCCTGCGCCTTCCGCTTGTAATAAGCAGTAATGTCGGTCGGTGGTCCGGTGAATTTATAAAGACGCCCAACCTCGGCAATACGGTTGTCATCCATGCAGGCTGCCGATACGTACGGTCCTTCATCGACGTCAGTGTTGTCCGGGGTGGCGCTAACGGGGGGAGTGTGCAGGACGGACTCACGCTGGACTGCTTTCCCCCAATCGCCCTCTGCTGGATCACCGATGCAATCCAGGCCCGTTACATGGGTGATGGCCGAGCATCCGGCGAGTGAGGCCGCCAATGTAATGATCACGGCTATTTGGGCTGATAAGCAGCGTCTGCTGCGGGAATGAGCTGGGCCCTGAGAATGCTGGACCATCGTTGCCTCAGTCTTGGAGGCAGGGCGCACAGTGGTGAGATGCAAGGGGTGGAATAGAGGCATGGATTGAGGGTAGATCATCATGGGACCGCCCCTGGAGAATGTTAGGGAACCGGCTGTGAGGTGTCGTCAGGTCAGACGGATCCGCACAGCCTATTGAGCTCCGCGACGTCTGTATTGATATCCGCGATCACCTGGTTGGGATCGCCGCCGGTCATGCCGGTCAAGCGGAAGTTCAGTTCCTGGAATTCGGCGGCCAGCCGACTGATCTTCGCCCCCACCACTCCTTGCGCGTCGAGGACTGCGCCCATCAGGTCGAGGTGCGTCTGCTGAGCCGCGGCTGCCTGGCTGCTGCGGGTGGTCCCGGCGTTTCGGCGGTACGCGGTCAGCGCCGCCGTCGCCTCGTCGCAGCCGCCGGGCCGGACCGGTGGCAGCAGTGCGGAGGAAACCGGGACCGCTCGCGTGGAGCTTGGCGTTGGTGGCTGGGGCGTGCTGGACTCAGGCGATGGACTCGGGGTCGGCGGCGCGGGCCGGGTGGTGACCGGATCTGGTGACGCTGACTGCGGGGCCGGGGTGGGGACTACCCCGTCGGACTGGGGCTGCGGAGGCGGGGCCGGCGGCGCCAGGTAGGCGACCAGCGCGACCACGGCGGCAACCGCAGCCGCCAGAGCGCTCACTGCCGCCCAGTTCAGGCGCAAGCCTGCTCCTCCGCCCGCCGTCGGCGGCTGCGCTGATCCGTTCCGCGTCATGCCCTCATCGTGGCGGAGCCGCCGAGCTCGGTCCAGAACGCCTCCTGCTGATGTTCTTGAACAGAACTCGCCTATAGAGGCGGGGGCGGCGAAGCGGCTTCGGCGGCCGGAAGGGGTCGGCGGGAAAACGACGACGCCCTGTAAAACCATGGCCGATGACCCTGGGCAGTGGAACACCCTTCACTTCGCGATCGAGGGCTTGGGCCAGGCAGACGTCCCGCCGCTTGTGAATGCGCTCGTTGCCGTAGAGGAGCGATTCCCCATCCTGGGACGCGGATGAGTGCTTCCGGGAGCCGCCTCAGGAGCCACCCGAACGGACGATCATGAACTTAGCCGGACGGATCTGAACGGCTGAAGCTCCGGCGAGCAGCAGCGCGAACGGCTCCGGCTGGGTCCGCTTCCCTGCCGGGTGGGACGACGGTGACAGGAAGATCAGGCAGGGGAGGCACTTGTGAGGCGATCTTGGATCATCCGCTGGCGCTCCGCTGGAAGGTGGCGGGCAGTCATTGCCGTCTGCAGAAGATCAGAATCGAATCCGTGGACGCTCATGTGGTCGAGGAGAGGTTCATAGCGATCAGGTCGATCCCGTAGAACCTCCGTGGCCAACCGGAGTTCCAGGCGAACCACGGGGACGCGATGAGAGCCGCACGTGACCACGACATAGTGCCGCCATGGGCCAGGGCCAACACATTCCATCCCGTCCGAGTCGACTTGCCACTCGACGGTGCTGATCTCTAGCTGCACTCCGTTGATCTCGTACCTGGCGAAGTACTGCGCAGCCTCTGGGAGCCAGGATGCCGGGTAAAGGCACGGAAACGCTGAGAGGGCCGTGGCAAAGGTGTCCACATCCTCTCGTCGGGTCATCAAGAGGTCGATGTCCCCAGCCGGGAGACGGACACCCTGCAGGAGAGCAGCGCTGGTGCCACCCACCCGATAATCGAGGTCGGTGTCTACGGCTCTCAGGGCCGTAAGTGCCGTGTCCAGCGTGGTTGTGACGTCCGTCAGCCGCAGGGATGGTTCGCCGTCGCCCATGGGGCCAGAGTATCGATCATGGCACGAGACCTGAAGTCCCACAGGCTCAACTGGGAGCCATCCGCGTGTACGGTGGCGGATTTCTGCGAACGGCGGTATTGCCGGAGCGGATGAAGGGCTTACAGCACCGTGACGGCAACGTTGACGGCAACGTCCACTGACCGTGGCGGGTGCCGGTGGGCCCTTCTGCCAGGGACGTCGCCATTCCGCGTGGACGGCGCCGGTTGCCCAGCGCCGGATGTAGATCCGGTCCATGAGCGATGACGTCACCCAGCTACCCAACCCCAGGTCAACGCTCCACGGACCGACGTTCCGGCAACCTACACCGGCTCCTCAGCCCGCCGCCCTCTTCACGAGCTCGCCGATCCGTGCCTCGTCCTCGGCGGTCAACGTCGTCAGGGCGAAGGCGCTCGGCCACATGGTGCCGTCGTCGAGGTGCGCCGTGTCGTTGAAGCCGAACGTCGAGTACCTCGTCTTGAACTTCTGCGCGGGCTGGAAGAAGCAGACGATCTTGCCGTCCCTGGCATAGGCCGGCATTCCGTACCACAGCTTCGGCGACAGCGCCGGCGCGTTGGCCTTGACGATGGCGTGGAGCCGCTCGCCGGTGGAGCGGTCCAGCTCCGACATCTCGGCGAGCTTCGCGAGCACCTCGCTCTCCCCGTCCGCCTTGGCCGAGCGCGAGCCGCGGCGGGCGGTCGCCTTCAGCTCCCGGGAGCGCTCCTTCATCGCGGCCCGCTCCTCATCGGTGAACCCCTCGTACTTCTTGTCGGCCTCGGTGGTGGTCTTGGCGGGCTGCTTGGTGGCGCTCATGGCGGGCTTCCTTCCGTGTGGGTGATCCTCATGCCGAGGATCGTTTCCGTTCGTCGGTGCGTTCTGACAGGAGTTATCCGACCATTGGCGCGTCAAGGCCGGCACCGTCCGTGGGACACGGTGGGACACCGGGAACGCGGTCTAGCTGCGGAAACGAGAGCCCGTTCCATGGTCGCGGGCTGGGACGCCACCCACGGTGACTTGATACGCCGCACGCGCGAGCTTCTCGTCGTGCGGCCGCCCGAGCTTGCGCGCCAGTTCGATGGTGCGCTCATGCAACGCCAGTGCCTCGTCGTAACGGCCCGCCGCGCGGCACGTCTCGGCGTACGTGGGCAGGAAGTCGATCTCCAGTTGCGCCTCGGCCAGCGGTTCCAGCAGATCGAAGGCGTGTCGATGGTGTTCGAGCGCCTCGTCGAGTGAACCCATGATGCGCAGCGCGACACCGAGATAGTTGTGACACCATGCCTTGTTGTGCTGAACCTCGGCGAGCCGCAACGCCTCATGCAGTGCTTGTAGCGACTCTGCTGGGTTGTCTGATGCCAGTGCGACACCGAGCGTGACCAGCCCGGTTATCTGGGCAGGCCCCTCGGCCAGAGTGAGTGATGCGCGGGCGAGTTCGGCGGCTTCGCTGCGCCGTCCGAGGTGGAGGGTCACCCATCCGTCGAAGGCCAGCGCCTGAGACTGCCCGGAGCGATGCCCGGTCTTCTCGAACAGCGTGCGCGCCAGCCGGAATTGAGCCTGTGCCACTTCGAAGTCGCCGAGATCCCGGCGGACGAAGCCGGTGCGCAGCGCCAGCGCACCGGCCAGCTCGTCATCGTCCACATCGGACTGTGCGGCTAGTTCGTAGGCGGTGAGCGCCTCGGCGAGACGTCCAGCGGCAGCGCGGGCGAAACCGAGATCCACGAGCAGTGAGGCGCGGTGCTGGTCGCGCCCGAGACGTTCCGCGGCGGCTGCGGCCGCTTCGAGCAGGCGTACCTGGTCGTCGGTTCCGCGATGCCGGAGGAACCAGACTCGCATGGCCTGCGGCAGCTCAGTCACCACATCGTCCGCGCCGAGCCGAACGGCGGTGTCGAAGCAGGCGATCAGGTTGGCGTACTCGGTGTCGAACCAGGCCATGGCCTTGGCCGGATCGCCCGGCACGGTCTCCTTGCGGTGCGCCAGGGGCAGCGTCCGAGCGTAGGCGGTCGCCTGCTCCAGATAGTGGTTCACGACACGGTGCACGGCGGCATCCGCCTGCGGCTCCTCAACGGCGGCGATGTCTGCCGCGTACTGCCGGATCAGGTCGTGCAGCCGGTACCGTCCAGGTGAGGGCTCCTGGACCAGATGCGCGTCCACCAGCTCTTCCAGTACCGCATTGACGCGGTTCGGCGTCATGTCGGCAAGCGCGCCCGCCGCTGGTGCGTCGAAGTCGTCGCCGGGCAGCACGCCCAGCAGCCGGAACATGTGGCGCTGGACCGCGTCGAGCTGCTGTAGCGACATGCCGAACACGGAGTCGAAGCGACTGGCGTTGTCGCGCAGCCGCTCGGCCAGCACCGCCACCGTCCAACCTGGACGGTGCCGTAGCCGCGCGCCCGCCATCCGCAGCGCCAACGGAAGGCCACCGCACTGCCGCAGCACCTGGGCGACCGCCTCCCCTTCGGTCAGGTCTACCCCGGCCGCCCGGCCGAACAGCGACTCCGCGTCCGCAGGGGGGAGCGCCTCAAGGGACACCGGCGGCACCCCGTCCAGGCTCACCAGCCGATTGCGACTGGTGACCAGCACCGCGGACTTACCCGCGCCAGGAAGGAGCGGACGCACGTGCTCCGCGTCGACCGCGTTGTCGAGCACGACGAGCGCTCGACGCCGGGACAGTTCCGACCGCCAGAGGGCCGCGCGTTCGACCGTATCGGCCGGAGGATGCGTGACACCCAGGGCGCCCAGTAGCCGACCGAGCGCGGCCGACGGCTCCAACGGTTCCTGGCCCGGAGTGAAGCCGTGCAGGTCGAGATAGAGCCCACCGTCAGGAAAGGACGGCGCGAGCCGGTGCGCCACGTGCACGGCGAGGCTGGTCTTCCCGACGCCCGCCATGCCGTCGATCGCGACCGCGCCCGCGGTACGCAGCAGCTCCTCGACCAGCGCCGCCTCCGTCTCGCGTCCGGTGAAGTCGGCGAGGTCGGCCGGAAGGTCGTTCCGGCGTGGGCTGGGTGCCGGTCCGGCCTTGGACGCTTCAGCCCACAACGCGCGCAGTGGACGGGGATCGCGGGCCACGACCCGGCACAGCGCCACGACGGCTTCCCAGGGCGGCACCAGCTGGCCGGTCAGATACCGGGACAGTGAGGAGCTGCTGAGGCCCGCCTGGCGGGCGAGGGCGCGCACGCTGAGCCCGCTCAACTCCTTGATCCGGGTCAGCTGGGCAATCAGGTGCTCAGGTCCGCTCGACACTCGCACACGCTACCCGTCCCAGCCCGCGGCAACGGAACAGAGGGTCATTTCCGCAGCTAGGCCGCATCCCGGGTGTCCCACACTGTCCCACGGACGAGGCGGGTTCCGACGCGCCGGTGGTCAGATGACTCCCGTCAGAGCACGACGACGAAGGAGAAAGCGATGCCGACCGAACGCATGCCGAACCCGGCGACCCTGATCCCCGAGGCGATGCAGGCGCTGATGGCCGTCAACAAGGCCATCCTGGGCGCCGGACTGGATGCGAAGCTGCTGGCGCTGAGCCACCTGCGAGCCAGCCAGATCAACGGCTGCAGCCCCTGCGTGGCCGGGGGCGCCCAGCAGCTCCGCCACCACGGCGCCACCGACGAACAGGCCCACGCCGTCGTCGCATGGCGTGAGACGCCCTGGTTCAGCGATGCGGAACGCGCCACGCTGGCCCTGACCGAGGCCATCACCCGGCTCGCCGACCAGCCCAACCCGGTGCCCGACGAGGTGTGGGACATGGCCGCCAAACACTTCGACCAGAAGGAGCTCGCCGCACTGGTACTCAACATCGCCATCACCAACGCCTTCAACCGCCTCAACGCGCCGACCCGCCAGCAGGCGGGCGGCAAGTGGTGAGCACGTCGCGCGCCGACGAGGAGTCGTGGCCAGGTGTCGTATGAGCCGTCCCAGGGCTCGTAGAAGCCGAGGTCATTCGGGTAGAGGCGGCGACGACGTGAACGGGGGACGTCCCATTTGCCATCGGGCAACGGGGCTGCGCTCCCAGCGGTGTAGCCGACGATGGGGGCCGCCCGGGTGTGCCTGACTGTGCTGCTCCTGTGCAGCAGGGGTGGTGATGATCGCTGCACAGGAGCTTTGGCAGCTAGTCCGTTTCTGTCCGCGCGGCCCTCGGCCGGGTGTTGTGCGTGATCGTCAAGGATCTGGTCGGTAGCGGGTCACTGGCCGGTCATTCTGCACTGTGTGCAGCCAGGGATCTGCCCCCCTTCGCCGCGTTCGTCGTCATCGGCAGGCAGGGCGGTGTTGCGAATGCCACGCCATCCAGGAAGTTGCCGGCCGTCGGGCTGCCCCCCGCAGCCGACACCGACTCGAAAGCGAATCGTGTGACGGTCTGTCCCGGAGGGACGACGTACACCCCGGTGTAGTAGCCCCAGGCGGTGTTGTCGTCGGAGATGTCCGGGGAGGAGGCCCCGGCAGGGATCTGAGCCACGGTCGAGCCTGGTGCGCCGATGAGCACCCGCATCACGTCGGTACCGAGGCGGCCTCGGTGGTACAGCGACCAGGTCATCGGTGTTCCCGGAACGGTGGGCACATCTTGGTAGAGCGTGGAGACCTGATTGGCGTTGAGTTCGGCGAACTGCCGGCCGTCTGCTGCCGGGACCCCGCTCGCGCCGCCCTGCCAGAACTCCAGCTTGTTGTCGCTGGCGGTGGTGTGCCAGCCGACGCTCGGGTTGGTGGAGGCGTCAGGGATGTTCCAGTCGGCTACGGACACGGGCGGTGTCTCGAAGCTGCCGTTGATCAGGTTGACCGGTTTGTAGGCGCAGGTGACGGTGACGGTGACCGTGGCGGTGCTGGTTCCGCAGGCGGTGGTGATGGTGTATGTGAAGGTGTCGGTGCCGCTGAGGCCTGCGGCGGGTGTGTAGATCACGTTGTTGCCGGAGATCGTCGCGGTGCCGTTGCCGGGCTGGGTGACGCTGCTGATCGTCGGTGCGGTGGCGGTGTCGTTGGCCAGCACGGGCACGCTGACGGCTGTGTCCTGCTTGGTGGTGGCGGTGTCGTCGGCAGCCCTGGTGGGCGAGATGGACTGCCCGCTGACGATCTGGATCGGGGGGGCTGGCGTGTTGTTTCCGAGCTGGCCCGGGGCGGCGATGACGCTGCTGATTCCGGTCGGCCGGATGGTCATGCTGTTCCCGATGGTGCCCTGCCTGACCCGGAAGGTGATGACCTTCGAGGGTGGGTCGGTCTTGGTGCCTGACGAGGGGATCGTCAGGGTGTTGCCGCTGATGCTGCCGGCTCCGGACTCGCTGACGACGTCAGCGTTGGCCAGCAGCGACGACAGGTCCCAGGTGGTGGTGTAGCGGGTGACCAGCAGCGGCCACCGGGTCGTGCGGTGCGTCAGCGTGAGGGTGAAGGTGCTGCCCGGCGCGATCTGTCCGCCCCACAGGGATGGGGAGGTGTCGACCGAGACGGACCCGCTGCCCAGCTGCATGCCGAGTGCGTTCTTCCAGTAGTAGCTGACAGGGTAGGTCGTCTGCCCCTGCCGGACACACGGCGTGACGGCGGCTCGCGTGACGGCCTGTCGTGCGGTGGAGGCGGCGTGCGCAGCGGTACCGGTCGCCAACTGCGTCCCCGATGCGGCCAGCAGCGCCGACAGGGCACAGGTTAGGGCGGTGAGGGCGGATCTGGATCGTTGCGAAATCAACACTGACTCCCACTCAGTCATGAGGGACGGCCTCGTAGATCGACTCCAGAGGGACGCTACTCTGTGCATCCGGTCGACTGCGCTACGTGTTGTCTCGCGTGATCTTCGTGTCGCGCCGCACCGAGCCTTGGTTCGGACGGGTTCGGGTGGAGTCGTTCAGGATTTCCTGTCGATGAGTAGGTGCTCAGCGTCCAGGGTGGTCGGCCCTCCGCTCGGGGCGCTGCGATCACCCGAAAGGTGCTGATGCTCGACGGTGCGCGGTGGCGAGGAACCCGTCGAGTCTGGCTGGGAGGCCGCCGCGGTGTGCGTCCGCGCAAGGCCCCTGAGCGCCGCCGAATGGGAGCGTTACGGGACCGGCGAGATTTGTTACTGCCGGGCTTCCGTCGAGTCGAGACTCGGACGTCGCGACTTCCAGGACTCCCAGGCCCAGCCGGCCGAGATGAGAACGATGATGGTGATCACGAGCAGCGAGATCGACGCAGCGGACTTTCGTTCCTGGGGCATCACCGAGTGCAGGAGAATCTGGGCGACGCCGTCAAAGGCGAAACCGGTGGCGCCGCCACCGAAGAGGAATCCGACCACACCGACGATGACGGTGACGGTTTGGCCGGCGACCGGCGGTACGAAGCGAGCGATTGCGGCACACAGTAAACCGACGAGACAGACGTCAACGACGAGGACGGCTAACACGGCGAAACCGCTGAGGTCGCCGTGGTCCACATAATTCAAGAGGCGGTCCGAGGCGACGCCGACGTTCGTGAGGCCGGCGACACCGAGTGCGGCGATGATCGCGATCATCACCGCGACGGCCTTTTGCTGCCACGTCGTCGGGGTTTCCCGGGTTGCGAGGAGCTTGGTGTCGCGCTGCATGTGGACATGAATGGGCGGCTGCTCACCGGTCATGGTCAGCGCCTCTGCGGCCGTCGGCCGCTGGTCCGGGTCCTTGTCCAGCAGCCGGGTGATGAGCTGAGTGAGCCGCCCGGCTCGTTGCGGCGCCGGGGCCTCCTCCAGCAGAACCGCGGTCAGCGTCGCGGGCTGGGTGTGGCGGCGGAACGGCGAGACGCCCTCGACGGCCTGGTAGAGGGTCGCGCCGAGGGAGAACAGGTCACTGGTCGGGAGTCCGTCGGTGCCGTGCAGCCGTTCGGGGGCCATGTACTCCGGCGAGCCGACGAACATCCCGGTGGCGGTCAGAGTGGTGTCGGTGTTGTGGACCGCGATCCCGAAATCGGTGAGCAGGACCTTCCCGTTCGTGGCCAGCATGACATTGGCCGGCTTGATGTCGCGGTGCACGATTCCTTCCTGGTGCGCCGCGCCGATCGCCGTCAGCAGCGCCACGGCGACGTTCGCTGCCCTGTCCACCGGCAGCGGTCCGTGCGCCTTGATGTGCTCGTCCAGCGAGCAGCCGTCGATCAGCTCCATGACGATCCAGGGGAGGCCGCCCTCGACGACGACGTCGTGGATGGCGACGATGTTCTCGTGCTTGCGCAACCGGGCGGCGTTGCGGGCCTCACGCGTGGCGCGCGCCAGCCGGTCGGCCTGCTCGGCCTGTGACATCCCCGGCAGCAGCCGCAGTTCCTTGACGGCCACGTCGACGTCCAGGGTCTCGTCACGGGCCTGCCAGACCCGTCCGAAACCGCCGGACCCCAGTTCGGCGACCAGTCGATACCGTCCGCCCACCACGTGACCGGCCCGCGCCGATGTCATGTCCACCCCGCTCGCCTCGCCAGCACGACAGTTGATCAAAGTAAACCACCGGCATGAGCACTGTGCCCGCTCGCTTGACAGGATGGGTAACAGGCGCGGCCTCCGTGGGTTACCCGCCCGAAAGCACACCGATGGCGGCGCGGGCCCTACCACGCGCCACCGTGACCACCGCACTCGTTTCACATCGGAGACCTGTCGGTGATCGGTCCTCCCGGTCGGGGTGCTGCTGGTCGCGGTGACGGTGGCGTCGTGGGCGGTGGCGATGGCTTGGACGATGGAGAGGGCGACGGCTGACGGCTCGTGGGCGTCGCTTCCGAACGTGACCGCGTCGCCACCTTCCTCGTGGCACCACCTGACGAGGTGGAGAGGCGTCGGGGTGGGTCAGGTCGCGTTCTCTCGTAGTTCCTTGGTGGCCGATCGGTAGGCCTCGCCGACGCGGCTGAACAGGCCCAATAGCATCGGCACCTGTTCCGGCGCGTAGTGCGCGCTGATCGCCTCCAAGTGCCGCCTGGACGCCCCGGAGGCGGCGTAGTAACCGTCCATGCCGCCTTCGACCAGCTCCACGGTGACCGTGCGGCGATCACGTTCGCCGCGCACCCGTCGGGCGTAGCCCGCCTTCTCCAGCCTGTCGATCAGGCGGGTGGTCGAGGCGGAGGGCAGTCCAAGCTCCTCGGAGATCGCCCCTACGGCGAGTGGTCCGCGCATCTCCAACAGGATGGTGGCGGCGACGTCGACGGGTTGCAGGCCGAGCCGGTCGGCGACCGTCTCGTTGTGCAGAAGGACCGCGATCAGGAACTCGCGGTAGATGTCCTCTTCCGGGTGCTTGTTGGCCACTTTTCCAACCTACTCCACTACGATGTATCTTCAAATCGGAGATACTCCGAATTGGAGGAGATATGGAGATTCTTGTCATTGGCGCCGGGGTGGGTGGTCTGGCTGCCGCGCGCAGCCTGCTGGCCGCCGGTCACCGGGTGCGGGTTTTCGAGCAGGCTCCGGCCCGGCGGACAGGCGGTGCGGCGGTGACCATCTTCAGCAACGGCGCCGCCGTACTGAGTGATCTCGGCGTCAGCCTGGACGGTGTCGGCGGGCGCATCGACCGGATCGACGCGCTCACCTCCGACGGCCGGCTGCGTACCAGCATGAACCTGGCCCACGCGGCCGACCGTTTCGGCTTCGCGACCAAGGCGATCTCCCGCCGCGACCTGCTGGGCCGCCTGGCCGACGGGCTGCCCGACGACCTCGTCCGCTACGGCATGAGCTGCCAGAGCGTGACTCAGGACCGTGGCCGGGTCACGGCGACCTTCAGCGACGGGACGACGGCCACGGGAGACCTGCTCATCGGAGCTGACGGCCACCACTCGGTGGTGCGGCGCTGCCTGTGGGGCGAGGGTGCGGTCCGGCCGGCGACCTTCGGCACGTGGCAGGGGCTCAGCCCGATCGACATCGATCTCGCCCGCTCGACTCTCCATCTCATGATCACCGGGCGAGAGGGCGCGTGCGGGCTGATGTCCGCCGGAGACGGCCTGCTGCAGTGGTGGTTCGACGTGCGCTGGTCACCCGCCGATCCGCGGCCCGCCGCACCGCTGGCCGAGCTGAGGCGCCGGTTCGGGCACTGGGCGTCGCCCGTCCCCGAGGTGCTCGCCGGCGCGTCCGAGGACGACCTCGGCTTCTTCGGGCACCACTGGAACAAGGTCCGCCAGGTGTGGGGGGAGGGCCGCATCACCCTGGTCGGCGACGCCGCCCACACCATGCCGCCCACGCTGGGGCAGGGCGCCAACCAGACCCTCGAGGACGTGTGGGTGCTCGGACGCGAGCTCGCCAAGGGCGGCGACGATCCGGTGGTATGGCTGCGCGCCTACGAGAAGGCCCGCTATCCGCACATATCTCTGGTTTCCCGGCTGGCCAGGCGCAGTCCCGCCAACTGGCGCATCCCGCCGGTGATCGGCCGACTGTTCCCCGAAACGTCCCAGACCACCATGCTCGCCCGCTTCAGCAACCGCCTTACGGCGTCCGCCGTGTAATCCCGCTGCCCCACGCCGTCTCCCCGGGGCCGTCGCCCTCGCTGGAAGGCTTCCATCAGCCCACGATCATGACCAGCGCGCCGTACTCAAGCGGCCCTCCGATCGCGATCGCGGTCGCACCGGGCAGCCACATGGAGCCGTGGTCACCCCGGAAGAACATCCGGCTCTCCAGGTCGTACGGCTTCTGCTCTCCCAGTTGGACGACGTGGACTGCCAGGCGAAGCGACAACGACAGCACCACCGCGAGATGCGGCCCCACCGGCAGACTCGTGGCCGAAACGACGTCGCAAAGCAGCCCGAGAAGCCCGGCGCCGGCAATGGCCGCCCTGCCCTGCGTTGGCACGCCCAGCCGGGCGGCGTTGATCAGCGCGATGGCTGTGGCGGCGGCCAGTCCTCCCAGGAGCAGTACGTAGCCCTGCGATTGGAGCCGCCATGGCCGGGCCTGCCTGGATATCGCGCGGGGCTGTGGTTGTGAATCGGCCGACATCGCAGGGGGACCTCCAGAGCTGATCCGGATAGTTCTATCCCAACCGGGTTCTGGGCGGCCAACGTTTCGAACTCTTCGGTGGGTTGACGCAGCTCGTCGTCCCCTGAGGGGATGGTGGCGGGCTCGCCTACGAGCAGTGATCAGGTCGCCTGCATCCACACGCTTGCGGTCTCGGCTTGCGCCTCAGCTACTCGTTGTTGCTATGTACTGGTAGTCAGTGTTACTTTGTACCGGTAGTCAGCAACACCGAGTAGCTGAAAAAACAGCGCGGCCTCGTCGATGTGGAGAAGGTCCCGTCCGAGAAGGGGCCGCCGCGCAAGGTGTACTCCCTCAACGCTCAGGGGCGGGAGTGCCTCGAAGAGTTCTGGAGGACCTGGAGCTTCCTGGCCGAGAGGCTCGAACAGCTCCGCAAAGGAGGTAAGTAGACATGCCCACAGGGTCGAACGAGTCGAAGAGCCGCTATTCGCAGTACCTGGAGATCGTCACCGGGCCGCTCGAGGACAAACGGCGCTACCGGCAGCACAAGGCGCGCATCAGCCAGCTTCCCGAGAACTATCGCACGGCGGCCGAGGCGCTGGAGCGGTATCTGATGCTCCTCGGGCCGGCGGACGGCGCCGGCGCGATGTCGATGTACGAGGACCTTGCCGATCTGTTCGAACAGAGCGCGGCGGACGGAACCCCGATCCGCGAGATCTTCGGGGCGGACCCCGTGGAGTTTGTCGAGGCGTTCGCGCAGAACTACCCGGTGGGGCAGTGGAGAACCCGGGAGCGGAACCGATTCATCGGCGCCATCGAGCGCGCTGCCGGCGAAGACACCGGAGAAGAAGACAGGACCATCTGATGACGGCACAGCAAGCCCAGGCGATCCAGGTGCAAGGTCTGGAGAAGTCGTACAAGGAGCTGCGGGTGCTGCGCGGCGTGGACTTCGCCGTGGCGCGAGGCAGCATCTTCGCCCTGCTCGGCTCGAACGGGGCGGGCAAGACCACGGTCGTGAGAATCCTGTCCACGCTGCTCAAGGCCGACGCGGGGACTGCCCGCGTCAACGGCTTCGACGTCGCCACGCAGGCGACGGACGTGCGGGAGTCCATCAGCCTCACCGGACAGTTCGCGGCCGTCGACGAGATCCTCAGCGGGCGGGAGAACCTCGTGCTGGTCGCCCGGCTGAGGCACCTCAAGAATCCGGGCAAGATCGCGGATGATCTGCTCCGCCGTTTCTCGCTGACCGATGCGGGCGGGCGGAAGGCGTCGACGTATTCGGGTGGCATGCGCCGCCGCCTCGACATCGCCATGAGCCTGGTCGGCAATCCACCGGTCATCTTCCTCGACGAGCCGACGACCGGGCTGGACCCCCAGGCGCGCATCGAGGTGTGGCAGGCCGTCAAGGAACTCGCCCAGCAGGGTACGACGGTGCTGCTCACGACGCAGTATCTGGACGAGGCCGAACAGCTCGCCGACCGGATCGCGATCCTGCACGAGGGGCGGATCATCGTGAACGGCACCCTGACCGAGCTCAAGCAGCTGCTCCCGCCCGCCAAGGTCGAATACGTCGAGAAGCAGCCGACCCTCGAGGACGTCTTTCTCACGCTCGTCGGTGCCGGCGGCAAGAACGGCGAACACCCGGCTGCGACCGCGGCGTCGCCGCGGAGGAGTAAGGAACAACGATGAGCAAGCATTTCTTCAGCGACACCGCCGTCCTGCTGGGACGATCCCTGCGCCACATCGCGCGCAGCCCGGACACCATCATCACGACCGCGATCATGCCGATCGCCATGATGCTGATGTTCGTCTACGTGTTCGGCGGCGCGATCAACACAGGGTCGGATTCGTATGTGAACTACCTGCTGCCCGGCATCCTGCTCATCACGATCGCCTCGGGCATCGCCTACACCGCATTCCGGCTGTTCATGGATATGAAGGGCGGCATCTTCGAGCGCTTCCAGTCCATGCCGACCGCGCGCTCGTCGGTGCTGTGGGCGCACGTGCTGACCTCGCTGGTCGCCAATCTGATCTCGCTCGTGGTCGTCGTGCTCGTCGCCCTGCTCATGGGCTTCCGCTCGGGGGCGGGGGTGCAGGCGTGGCTCGCGGTCGCCGGCATCCTGATCCTGTTCACCCTGGCGTTGACGTGGATCGCCGTGATCCCTGGTCTGTCCGCGAAGACCATGGAAGGCGCGAGCGCGTTCTCCTACCCGCTCATCTTCCTGCCGTTCCTCAGCTCGGCCTTCGTACCCACCGCCACCATGCCCGGCCCGCTGCGCCTCTTCGCCGAGCACCAGCCGGTGACCTCCATCGTCAACGCCGTCCGCGCCCTGTTCACCCAGCAGCCGGTCGGCACCGACATCTGGACCGCCCTCGCCTGGTGTGTCGGCATCCTCATCGTCGCCTACGCCTTCGCCATGGCCACTTACCGCCGCAAGATCTCCTAGGGCCGTGTTGATGGAGTCTGTCTTGATCCAGATCAGCGTGGCGGAGAGACAGATCGCGGCCGGGTAGTTGCGTGCGAGCTTGTCGGCGCGCATCGCGACTCCGCCGCATGCGGCGTCACTGCCCATCCAGCCCTGATTGTCGGCCTAAGTGCACTTCCTTCGGCTGACAGAAGTTCTGAATGCCTCGTAGCTTTCGAGCCGCGACAAACACGTAATATCGCGAATTGAATCCAGGTCAACGAGAGGAATGACCATGGAACACACCATCAACGCGCTGCCGACCGCGCGTCAGCCTGGCTGCCCCTTCGACCCGCCCAAGGAACTGCTCGAGGCCCGCGAGCACGGCCCCATCAGCCGGCTGCCCTTCGCCGGCGGGAGGGAAGGCTGGCTGATCACCGGCTATGACCTGGTCCGGTCGGTCCTGGCCGACCCGCGGTTCAGCTCGCGCAAGGAGCTCATGAGCCACCCGACCATCGACGTCACCGGCATGGAGATCCCCCCGGCGCCGCCCGGCGAGTTCCTCATGATGGACGAGCCGCAGCACAGCCGCTACCGCAAACCGCTGGTGGGCAAGTTCACCGTACGGCGGATGCGGCTGCTCACCGAGCGCGTCGAGCAGATCGCCGCCGAGCACCTGGACGCCATGGAGAAGGCCGGACCTCCCACCGACCTGGTGACCGCGTTCGCCAAGCCCATCCCGGCCATCGTGATCTGTGAGCTGCTGGGCGTGCCGTACGAGGACCGGGGCCGTTTTCAGGAGCAGATCGACACCTTCCTCAGCGGGGAGACCAGCGACGAGGACCTGATCGCGGCCTACACCGCCACCCAGCAGTACCTGGCCGAGCTGGTCGCGGCCAAGCGCGCCAACCCCACCGACGACGTGCTCAGCGACCTGCTGGACAGCGACCTGACCGACGAGGAACTGCGGGGGATGGCTCTGATCCTGCTGTCGGCCGGGTTCGACACCACCGCGAACATGCTCGGGCTGGGCACCTTCGCGCTGCTGCAGAACCCGGCGCAGCTGGCCGCGCTGCGCGCCGATCCCGCGCTCACCGAACCGGCCGTGGAGGAGCTGCTGCGGTACCTGAGCGTCCTCAAGGGCTTCTTCAGGACGGCGCTGGAGGACGTCGAGCTGGGCGGCCAGACCATCAAGGCCGGCACCACGGTCGCCCTGTCCTACAATACCGCCAACCGCGACCCCGAGCGCTTCACCGACCCCCACGTGCTCGACCTGCGTAGGCAGGAGGGCGGGCACCTGGCCTTCGGCCACGGCATCCACCAGTGCCTGGGCCAGCAGCTGGCCCGCGTCGAGATGCGGGTCGCGCTTCCCGCGCTGCTCAACCGCTTCCCCACACTACGGCTGGCCGTACCGGCTGAAGAGGTTGCCCTGCGCCCGGAGATCGCGGACATCTACGGGGTCAAGAGCCTCCCGGTCACCTGGGACGTGTGACCGCCGTCCGGGTGGCGCCGGGGCGCGGTTCCGGAAGGGGGCACGGCCACGCGCGTGCCGCTTCTTGAAAGCGCTTGTCGGTTGCAGGGGCAGATGTCGGTGTTCAGGGTGAGTTGACGGAATCCGCCCTGTTCCTGGTCTTGGTCGTGTCAGGCCACGACCGTCAGCCGAGAGCGTCCAGCAACTCGCGTTCGCGCTGGGTGCTGAGGCCGGCACGTCGTGGCCGATCCAGACCCTGCTCGCGTTCCCAGACCAGCGTGTCGGCCAGCAGCTCCGCCCGGGGTCGATGACGGAGCCCCGCAGCGCGCGCAGCAGCCCCGTTCCGGGCCGAGAACCCCTCCCAGCCCGGCTCGACCAGCCACATCGGCAGCGACTCGACCCCCATGTACTCGGCCACACCATTCACCAGCAGCCACGGCGACCCGGCGGTGACCACCGGACCGACGTGCCCACCAACAACACGGGACAACTCGATCCACTCTCCGAACGGAACCACCGGACCGACAGCGTCGAATGTGCCGATGCTCCCGATCTCGGCGGCGTCGAGCAGCCAGGCGGCGAGGTCCCGCACGTCGACCGCCTGTGTCGGCCTGGCCGGCGCGTCGGGAACCAGCATCGGCCCGTGCGGATCGCGTGCGGCGCGTGCCACCCAGTAGCCGGAGCGTCCGCTGTGATCGCCCGGACCGCCGATGAGACCAGCGCGCGCGATGAGCAGGCGGTCGCCCACCACCGCCGTCGACGCCTGCTCGCAGGCCACCTTGGCCTCGCCGTACAACGCGCGGTCGACCTCGCTTCGGTCGGTCGGAGCAAGCAGAGATGTGGACTCGTCCGCACCAGGCGTGGCATGGGAGGCGTAGGCGCTGACAGAGGAGACATAGGCCCAGTGCCTGGCCCTGCCGCCCAGTGCATCGAGCGCCCCGCGAACGAAGCCGGGCTGCCAGGACACCTCGATGACCGCATCCCATTCGCGGTCGAGCAGTGGTCGGTACGCCGAAGGCTCTCGCCGGTCGGCGACCACCAGCCTCGCTCCGTCCGCGACTTGTCCGCTTTCGCCGCGGGCCAGGCACGTCACCTGGTGACCGCGCTCAATCGCCTGCCTCGACAGCTCCCGGCCCACCCATGCTGTCCCACCCAGAATCAAGATCTCCATCCCGGCACCCAAGCACGCGAACACCGAGCGCCCAAGGCGGGTTCACCGACAGCGGACCCGATTCGCTGACAGCGGACCGATGTGACTGGTTCGAGTTCGCTCGGTCGCGCACCGGCTCGGCCGAAGAGGACGGGCAGGACCTCGCCGGAACAACTGGGGCAGCTGGGGGCAGTCACCTCTCCATGGTGCAGGAATCGACAGCGGTCTGTGGGGCACGGCTCTTCCGCTGCTGGGGTCTTCTTCGTCGAGGTGCAGGGTTGTCGGGGTGGCTGAGCTGCGGTCAGTAATGCTGCCGGAATTCCGGACATGGGATGGGGTGACCGATGATCCAAGTGAGGAGGCCGCATGGGTTCAGACCCCCACGGCCGGTTCGTGCAGATATACGAACACGCTTACCGCCCAATCCTCGGGTACGTCCTGCGGCGCTGCGAGGATCCCGATGACGCGGCCGACGTGGTGGCCGAGACGTTCGCCACCGCGTGGCGGCGCATCGACGAGGTTCCGCCGGGCGACGAGGCCAGGCTCTGGCTGTACGGCGTGGCACGCAGGGCCCTCGCCAACCACCGCCGCGGCGAGCGACGGCACGAGCAGCGCACCGCCGCGCTGCGCGAGCAGCTGAACGCCTCCAACGCGCTCACCGGCCCGTCGGCGGCCGAGTACACGCAGCTCGGCCGGGCCTTCAGGAGTCTGTCTGACGACGACAGGGAGCTGCTGTCGCTGGTCGCGTGGGAGCAGCTCGACACCAAGCAGGTGGCGCGCACGCTCGGCATCACGCGCAACGCCGTACGCGTCCGGCTGCACCGGGCGCGCAGGCGGTTCGCGCGTGCCCTGGCCGACGCCGGCATCGACATTCCGCTCTTCGAGAGGACCGCGCTGTGAACCTGACCGATCTCGCGAGAGTGCACGACGACGACCTGGGCGGCGACCCCGCTGGGCAGGCGTCCGGAGCGGGGGCCCGGGCGCTGCTGGACTCGATCATGTCCGAGCCGCCGGGGCGGGGCGGCAGGCGGTGGACGGGGAGGTTGCGCGGGCCGGTGCCGTGGCTGGCGGTGGCGGCGAGCCTGGCCGCCGTCACCGCGCTGGTGGCCACGGCGGCGACGACACCGGACGGGCAGGTCACGCACCCCACGTCGACCTCGGCTCTGCCGACAGCGGAGCCGTCGGCGCAGCGGATCCTGCTCGCCGCCGCGTCCGCCGTGCTGAAGGCGCCCACGTCGGGCGCGTACTGGCGGACGTCCACGATCTCCGGCAGGGACGCGATCTCGCCTGATCGCGGCTACGTCATCAGGCGGCGCTTCTCCAAGGAGGAGTGGCTGGCGCGCCGGCCAGGGGCGCAGAGCTGGTGGGTCACGCGGTATCTCGGCGCGAAGCCGCTCACGGACGAGGACGAGGCCGCCTGGCGCAAGGCGGGCGCGCCCACCCGGTGGAAGTACCCGATGAACATGACCGGGTACGAAGGGGTCAACTCGGGGGAGGTGGTGCGGGCCGCCGCGGAGGAGAAGGTGGGCTCGCGGTTGCGCGGCAAGTGGAAGAACTCGGGAGGGTCGCTGACGAAGGAGCTCGTCACCTGGGACGAGATCTCCCGCATCCCGAGCGGCGAGCAGGAGCTGCGCGCCTACCTCGAACAGCGCATCACCGACCGGGCCAACGGCCGCTGGGGGAACGATCCGCAATGGCGGGAGGCGGCCCTGCAGGGGGGCTGCATGGAGATCGTCTTCGGCCTGCCCGTCTCGCCCGCCGTCCGCGCCTCCGCCTATCGCATCCTGGCCGGCCTGCCCGGGATGAAGTCCCTGGGCAGGGTGACGGATCCGCTGGGCCGTACGGGCGAGGCGATCGGCTACCAGGTGGACGCTGACAGCGCACGGCAGAACGTCTACGACGTCATACACGTGATCGACCCGGAGACGGGTCTGCCGCTCGCGAGCTGGTCGGCGACCACGGTCGAGCTCGTCGGCGGTCGTAGCGCGAAGGTCACCTCCTTCACCGCCTACCAGGAGATGGGCTGGACGGACGCCAAGCCGTCGCTGCCCGCCAGGCGTGAGTGATCGCGGCAGAATGGAGCTATGCAGTTAACCAAGCGCTTGCTACGCTCCGGTCATGGTGTCCACCGTGGTCTGGGGTACCGGCAACGTCGGCCGCGCGGCCATCCGCGCGGTCGAGGCCCACCCGGTGCTGGAACTCGCGGCCGTGCTCGTCCACAACCCCGACAAGGTGGGACGAGACGCGGGCGATCTCGGCGGCCTCGGCCACGAGCTGGGAGTCGCGGCGACCGGCGACGTCGACGCGGTGCTGGCCGCCGGGCCCCGAGCCGTGGTGTACGCGGCGTCCGGCGACATCCGCCCCGACGAGGCGCTCGCCGACATCGTCAGGGCGATCCGCGCCGGGGCCGTGGTCGTCACCCCCTCGCTGTACGCGCTCTACGACCACCGCAACGCCCCGCCTGAGCTGCGCGAACCGGTGCTGGCCGCCATCGCGGACGGCGGCGGCTCGCTGTTCGTCTCCGGCGTGGACCCCGGCTGGGGCAACGACGTCCTGCCACTGCTGATCAGCGGACTCGGCGCCACCGTGGACGTGATCCGCTGCCAGGAGATCTTCGACTACTCCACCTACGACCAGGCCGACTCGGTCCGGTACCTGGTCGGCATGGGCCAGCCGATGGACTACGAGCCGCCGATGATCGCGCCGACGGTCCCGTCCATGGTGTGGGGCGGGCAGGTGCGGCTGATGGCCAGGGCCCTCGGCGTCGAGCTGGACGAGATCCGCGAGACCGTGGACCGGCGCGCGCTCGACTCCACCGTGAGCACGCCGACGATGGGTGAGTTCGAGGCCGGCACCCAGGGCGCGGTGCGGTTCGAGGTGCAGGGCGTTGTCGAGGGCGAACCCCGCATCGTCATCGAGCACGTCACGCGCGTCCACCCGTCCTGCGCGCCTGACTGGCCGGTGTCACCCAACGGCGAGGGGGCGCACCGGGTGATCATCGAGGGGCGTCCGCGCATCGAGGTCACCGTCGAGGCCACCGACGAGGGCGGCAACCGGTCCGCGGGCGGGAACGCCACCGCGGTCGGGCGGCTGGTGGGCGCCATCGACTGGCTCGTGGACGCCGAACCCGGGCTCTACGACGCGCTGGACGTCCCCCTGCGGCCCGCAGTCGGCAAACTCGGAAGGAGACGACCATGAAGATCGACATCCCCGAGGGCAGGGACGCGATCGAGTACGTGTGGGGCGAGATGGTCCCCGGCATCGGGGTCGCCGCCTCGACGTTCTCGCTGTCGGTGTACGCCCACACGACCCTCGGGCTCCGCGAGTTCGAGGCGGCGCGGCTGCGTGTCGCGCAGATCAACGGGTGCGCCTTCTGCCTCGACTGGCGGACCGAACGGGACGGGCAGAAGGTCGAGGACGGGTTCGCCGACGCGGTCACCCACTGGCGCACCACCGACTCCTTCGACGACCGCACCCGGTTGGCCGCCGAGTACGCCGAGCGGTACGTCCTGGACCACCACGGCCTCGACGACGAGTTCTGGACCCGGATGACCGCGCACTACAGCCAGCTCGAGATCGTGGAGCTGAGCATGAGCATCGGCGCCTGGCTGGCCTTCGGCCGGCTCAACCACGTACTGGGCCTGGACACCGTGTGCGTGCTGTCCAGCGGCCCAACCCCCTCCGTCAGGCGGACCGACGCGTAGCGAGCACGTTTCTCATATCGCTAAGTCTCATATCGCTGAGCCTCATGTCGCTAAGTCTCATATCGCTAAGTCTCATGTCGCTGAGTCTCATGTCGTCGAGAGCGAGGAAACTCCATGAGCACCTCGGGCGGTACTGGCAGCAAAGGCGTTTCACGCCGTGGATTCATCACTGGAACCGGTTCTCTCCTCGGAGTCGCGGCCCTCGGAGGTCGCGCCACGGCGGCCCAGGCGCGGGCCGTCCCCGCGGCCGCTCCGATCGCCACGGGGGCCCACGTGCCCGCCCTGGTGATCGGCACCGGATACGGCGGCTCCGTCGCCGCGTTACGTCTCGCCCAGGCGGGCGTCGACGTGCACATGATCGAGATGGGCATGGCCTGGGACACCCCCGGATCCGACGGCAAGATCTTCTGCAACACCCGCGAGCCGGACTACCGCTCCTACTGGCTGCGTACCAGGACCAAGGCGCCGCTCAACTACTTCCTCGGCTTCCCGATCGACAGGGACATCCCCCGCTACACCGGCATCCTGGACGCCGAGGAGTTCAGCGGCATCACGGTCTACCAGGGTCGTGGCGTCGGCGGCGGTTCGCTGGTCAACGGCGGCATGGCCGTCACCCCCAAGCGGGAGAACTTCGGCGCCATCCTCCCGTCGGTGAACGCCGACGAGATGTACAACGTCTACTACCCGCGCGCCAACGCCGGCCTCGGAGTCGGCACCATCGACCCGGCCTGGTTCGAGACCACCTCCTGCTACCAGTACGCCCGGGTCGGCCGCAAGCACGCCCAGCGCTCCGGCTTCCCGTTCGTCTTCGTGCCCGACGTGTACGACTGGAACTACATGAAGCAGGAGGAAGCCGGAGCCGTCGCCAAGTCGGCGCTGGCCGGCGAGATCCTCTACGGCAACAACTACGGCAAGAAGTCCCTGCAGAAGACGTATCTCGCCCAGGCCGGGGCCACCGGCAAGGTCGCCATCTCGCCGCTGCACAAGGTCACCTCGGTCGCTCCGGCGTCCGGTGGCGGCTACACCGTCGTCATCGACCAGATCAACACCAACGGCGACACCACGGCCACCAAGACCGTGACCGCGGACAGGGTGTTCTTCGCCGCCGGCAGTGTCGGCACCAGCAAGCTGCTGGTCAGGCTGAAGGCCACCGGCGCGCTCCCCAACCTGAACGACGAGGTCGGCAAGGGGTGGGGCGACAACGGCAACGTCATGTGCGGCCGCGCCAACCACCTGTGGGACCCGACCGGCAGCCTCCAGTCGGCCATCCCCTGCTCCGGCATCGACAACTGGGCCGCCGGGGGCGCGTTCGCCGAGGTCGCGCCGCTGCCCACCGGGATCGAGACCTTCGCCTCGTTCTACCTGTCGATCACCAAGAACCCGAACCGCGCCCAGTTCTCCTGGAACGCCGCGACGGGCGCGGTCGAGCTGAGCTGGCAGACGTCCTGGAAGCAGCCGTCCATCGACATGGCGAAGTCGATCTTCGACAAGATCAACGCGAAGGAGGGGACGATCTATCGGACCGACCTCTTCGGCATCTACAAGATCTGGGGCGACCACCTCACGTACCACCCGCTCGGCGGCGCCGTCCTGAACAAGGCCACCGACAACTACGGCCGCCTCGCCGGCTACCCCGGCCTGTACGTCATCGACGGCGCGCTGATCCCCGGCAACACCAGCGTCAACCCGTTCGTCACCATCACGGCGCTCGCCGAACGGAACATCGAAAAGATCATAGCCACCGACCTGTGACGATCAAGCGACCTCTGTCTTCTGGCGGGACGTGAGGAAGGCGTCGAGTTCGGCCTGCTGCTCACTGTTGAAGGCGCGCCTGGGGAGGAAGCCCGCGCACTGCTTGTTCACGTAGAACAGCCAGAACTCGGGGCCGATCACAATACGTCCGAACAACGGCCATCGCATCGTCGTGCTGGACTGCTCGGTTCGGCACTCGTAGCCGTCGTCGGTCACCCGGATCGTGGTGGGCACGCAGAGGTAGGTGAGCTGTCGCTTGGCGGCCCGGCCGATCGACCAGGTGAGTACGAGCGGGAACGCGACCGCGCCGGCGAACATGCCGACACCCAGGCCGATGGAGTCCACCAGGATGCAGACGAGACCCGACACCACCAGGACCGCCGGCAGCGCCAGATAGAAGACCTTCAGTTGCCGCTTCGTGCCCTGTTGAAGTGCCCGTGCCACTTCGTCGGGAGTGGGTCGATAGCTGACCGTGAAGTCCACTGTGCCGCCTTCGTCTGATGTGCCGTCCATCATGCAGGGCGCCGCACCCCCTCGCAACGCCGCGCACGAGCGGCTTGCGAGGGGCTCGCGGTGCGCCTGCGGACGGCGAGCGGCCGCCCTGGACGGTTCAGGTGGCTGCCGTACTGGGCCAGGGCGCCGATGTCGCAGCCGGCTCCAACCGAACCCACCGGTTGTCGTAGATCAGTCTTTCCCTCTCCCCGTCATCACGGAACCCCAGGCCTTCATCATCTTCCGAAACTCCTTCCGGAAATGCTCCCGGTCGATCGTTTCATCGGCGTGCTTGAAATACCAGTTATCCAGCCTCCCCCGTAGTCTGTTGAACTCTGGCGAAGCCGCCTCGAAGCCGAAGTATTCTTTGTAGAAACCGAAGTGGCTCCACATCCCCGGAACGGACGAATTCTTGCCGTCTGTCCATGTGCGGTTGACTTGCGGGTTCAGATCGCGCGCCATTTCGTCATGTGTCGCCTGCACCAGGGAACGGGGTCCGATGAACGTCATCTTCCCGCCGATGACTTGCGGCAACTGCGGAAGTTCGTCCCATCCGGCTGCTCGCATGTGCTTGCCAAATTTTGTGACCCGGACATCGGAGGAGCCCTTGCTGGAATCCATGCCATCGGCGCTCTTCATCGAGCGAAATTTCCACATCTTGAAAAGTTCGCCATCTTTGCCGCGTCGTAGTTGCGTCATGAAGGGGCTCTTGCCGTCCTCGGCGAACTTCAGCAACGCTGTGAAGCTGGCCACGGGTGCGGCGAGCGGCATGAACGCCATGGCCCATTTGAATTCCATCCATCTTTTCTCGGGACTTTGGAGCCACTGCAGTCCCTTTTTGGGGAAAGGTTCCCATGGCAGGCGCAGCGCCACCTCGGGGGTCCAACGCTGCCGACCGGCTCGGAATACCTTGCCAGCCAGTTCCGTCCCGGTGCCGAGGAAAGCCATGCCGAAGCCGGCCTGCGCGGCATGCTTCCAGTCCCAGCCGTCCCCGCTCGTGAATCCGGCCGTCGCCATGGCGGTGGTGCCCACCGCCCCACCGACGAGGAGGCGGGAGAAGACCCCTTCCCAGCCAGGTTTCTCCATCGCCGCAGCCAGACCGGTCAGCAGCGGCCCGCCCTTGCGCAGAAGTGAGGGCAGGGCGCCGTGCGCGCCGCCCATGAGGCCGCCGGCGACCGCCCCGTGCCATGACGCCTGGAGCAGCTCCTTCAGATCGACATTACCGGTGGCGAACAGCTGGTCGATCACGTCCAGCCCACCGGTGAACGCCATGCCCAGCGCCGCCTCGCGAATGATCCGCAAGGTGATCTGCAGTGCCCGCCCCTCCAGCCGGATGATCGCCGCCACCCCGGCGTCGAGATGGGGGCCGAGAACGGTCGCCGCGTACCACAAGGCCACCACGAAGGCGGCGGCCGCCCGGTAGTGCCGCTCCGCCTTGGAGATCGCGTCCATCCCCGTCTGGCAGTAGTCGGCGAGCTGAGCCGACTGCCGCTTCAGCTCCTCCAGCAGCCCTTTTGGGCCGGAAACCATTCTTACGGCCTCCATGAACCCTTCCGTGCCTGGTCCGAGCCCTGACGAGCCCACCCGCCCCCCATGGTGATCGACCTGATCTGTCACATGATCGATCACGCGGCCGATCGTCAGCGCGGCCTCGCGGAGCTGGTTCACCTTGCCGATGTCGCCGTCAGGGTAGGCGCACCCGAAACCAATGGCTTCGAAGAACCACGCCGCCTGCTGCACGAAATTGGGCGGCTGGATCGTCGAGGGCAGCTTGCCGCCCTCGATCACCGGCCGATATTCCTTGATATCCGCCAACGTCGCGGGTGATGAGAGCTGAAGGGACCGTCGGCCTTCCAGGCCATCCATGGTCGCGCTGTTCGCCCTGTGGTAGGTGACACCGGCGTCGACCATCCCGGCGGCCATGCCCTGGAGCAGATTCACCGTCCCGACCAGATCGTCGAGCAGGGCGTCGCGCAGCCCCACGAAGCCCGGTGCCTTCCGCGCCCGGTCGCCCTCGTACAGGGCTCGGCCCAGATCGTCACGCCCGAACGGCCGCTCGCTCATCGCCTCGCAGAACGCGTCCACGCCGAGCCTCAGGGTATTCGCCGCGTCCTGGACGCCACTCCCGGCTCCCGTCCAGAGTTTGGCTGTGAAACCGGTTTCCAGCATGGTTGGCGACCCCAGCGAGCGTTGCCGACGATGGTGTTGATCTGTCAGAAAAACCGTCAAGATCATACAAGGTTCGCCGAAGGCTGCAATGGGGGCGCCGTCCTCGAACGCAAGGGGCCCAGACCGCGTGAATCTGTCAGGTGTGGCGGGCGGCTAGCACCACAGCCTGGGTCGGTCGCTGCGACCTGGAGGCATGGCTTCCAACGGCAGGTCGTGTGCGGTGGCGACGTCTTCGCCGTACCGGCGCCATCCGGGCGGCTGTGGTGTCGACGAGCCACGTTCCGGCTTGAGCGAGGTGTCGGCCGGGGCTGGAGTCCAGTCCGAGCCGCGACAGGACCCCGGACAGGTCGCGGCCGGTCATAGCAGCCCCGCCGCCAAGGCCGACGTCAGACCCGGCGACATCGTCGTCAAGGCCGACGGCGTGCCGGCCTTCATCGGCGACACCGTGATTCAGGCGGTGGCCGACGCCCTCGCCTCCGACACGGTGAACCTCACGCTCAAGCGTCCCACGGCGGGACGGACCCGCACCGTCGAGCTCAAGGCGGGCCCCCTCACGCTGCAGCCCCCGGCGGTGACGTCGAAGACACTCCCCGGCGGCGTCGCCTACATCCAGCTGCCCGGCTTCTTCGACGGAGCCGCCGACCAGGTCATCGCCGAGCTGCAGGACAAGCCGAAGACGGTCGTCCTCGACCTGCGCGGCAACGGCGGCGGGTCGCCTCGCGAGGTGACGCGGCTGCTCGGCGCGTTCGCGCACGGCAAGATCACCAGCTACTTCTGCCCGCTTAAGGGCGAGTGCGTGCCCAACCGGACCGACGACAGCGTGCCGCTGCTCGGCCTCCCGCTGGTCGTCCTCACCGATCGTGCGTGCGCGTCGGCCTGCGAGGACTTCAGCGCCGCCGTCAGGGACAACGGCCTGGGCACTCTCGTCGGGACCCGCACCGCCGGAGCGGTCTCCGGCCCGTCCCGGGGGTACCTCCTGGACGACGGCAGCGTCCTGCTGCTGCCCATGGTCCGGCACCTCGGCCCCGCCCGCGAGATCATCGACACCATCGGCGTGCCGGTCGACCACTACGCCCCCATGACCGCCCTCGATCTGGCCACCGGACGGGACCCGGGCGTGGCCAGGGCGCTCGAACTGCTGTAGGCCTGCGCGGGAACGTGTTGTGGTCTCGGCGCCGCACAAGTGGGGACTTGATCGCGTACGTTTCCTGGCCTATAGCTGTTCGGGTGACCCATCCCCCTTCTCAGCCCGAGGAACCAGGGACCGTGCCGTACGGTTTCCCCTATGAGGGGGCTCCGCCGCGGCCGGTTCCTCGTCCTCCAGTGCCCTCCGGGCTCGCCAAGGCCAGCTTGGCGTTCGGGATAGTGGCAGTGGTCCTGTCCTGTGTACTCCTGCCCCTTGGGGGCTTCAGTTCCTACGGAATATTCGGCGTCGCGGCCATTGTCACGGGACACAAGGCAAGGAAGGAGATCAAGACCGGGGTCTACAGCGGCAACAAGATCGCGACGGTCGGTCTGCTTCTCGGCTGCGTCGGGCTGCTGGTCACGATCTATTGGCTGATCAGCAGTTAGGGCGCTGGGTGGGGGAGCGTGCGTCACGTCCACCCACCCGGCGCGCCGCCGATGACACCTGCGCGGCACGGTGAGGCGGACGCCATGCCGCTGATCGCCCAGGGAGCGCTGGACCGGCGGCTGTTCGACGTCACCCAGCTGCTGGCCTGGAGGTACGGCGACGCCGACAGGTCAGACATCCCCGTCCTGTCTCAGGGGACCGCCGGGCAGGCGGCCTTCGCGCCGCAGGGCGCCCAAGGGGTCCGGCAGCTCTCCAGTCTCGGGATGGGTGCGGCGCGCGTGCCGAAGGCGAACGCCGCTCAGACGTGGAAGGACCTGACAGGCGGCGGCGCCCGCGCCCTGGTCGCGGGCCGTACCAAGCTTGGGCTGGACGGCCGCAGGTCCTACTCGCTGGACCAGAGCGTCAAGCAGATCGGCGCCCCGCAGGCCTGGGACCAGGGCCTGACAGGCAAGGGCGTCACCGTCGCGGTCCTCGACTCCGGCATCGACGTCAACCATCCGGACCTGAAGGACGCGGTGGCGCAGACGCGGAACTTCAGCGACGACCCCGACATCCGCGACACCCTCGGCCATGGCACCCACGTCGCCTCGATCGTGGCGGGCAGGGGAGACCGGGTCTGCGGTGCGTCTTACGGTGCGCCGCCGATGACGCACGCGCGGCACGGGGGCTGCCCGCAGGTGCACTGCATGATGGCGTCCAGGACGTCGTGGTCGTGGTACAGGCACTGGTCCTGGCAGGTGTGACGCGGGACGAACCCCGCCTGGATCTCGTCGGGCCAGGGCTCTTCGCCTTCGCGGCAGCGGACGAACTGCTCGGGATCGGCCGAGTGCAGCCCGTGCATGCGCGCCCGGGCCTGGGACTCCAGCGTCCGCGTCTCCGCCGCCATGGTCTTGAGCTGGGCGGCGAGGTCGGAGTAGCGGTCGTCGCCGGTTCGGACGTGCGCGGCGCGCAGCGCCATCAGCGCGTTGCCCAGGAATCGGCTGGCGTCCTGGAGGTCTGTGGTGTGGTGCAGTTGGATGCCTGTCACGCCTCGGACCCACACGGCGTCGTTGTTCATTGATCAACCTTTCGAACTGGAGCGCCCCTTGTTCTGCGGGTGCCACGGTTCGCGACGTCAGAGTTTGTGGGGATACATGCGAGGATAACTGTTCTTTTGCTGGTTCTTCGTACTCGGTGGGCCGGTTGGCCGTTGACGCAGTGACAGGCGGTGCGCCGGTAAAAGCCGCCTGCGGAGCGGAACGCCGCTCAGGCCTGAATTTCTGGGCGATCGGCGCGCATTTCGGCGGGAGCGAAGAAGCGTGGGGCAGTTTTTGTAGAAATATTAAGACCCTGCCCGGTTGGTCCCCGGGCAGGGCTTCCCACGCCGGCTGGTCGTCACGTTGCGGCGGTCAGCTCGACATGGCGCACTGTCCACGCTCCTTCCTGACCGGTCCCTCCGGGTTGGGACGTACGTCGAAGTCGAAGATCGCTGTGGGCAGGTAGAGCGAGCAGCATGCGTTGGGAATGTCGACGATCCCGCTGACACGCCCCTCGATCGGGGCCGAGCCGAGCAGCAGGTACGCCTGCTCTCCGCTGTAGCCCCACCTCTTGAGGTACTCGACGGCGTTGAGGCAGGCCCTGCGGTAGGCCACCGTCGCGTCGAGGTAGTAGTTGGTGTCGGTGTCGTGGTCGACCGAGATCCCGATGAACGAGAGGAACTCGGAGTACCGGGGCTCGACGTTCCCCGGCATGAAGACCGGGTTGGTGGTGATGCCGTACTTCTCCATGCCGCCCTTGATGAGGTCGACGTGGAGGTCGATGAAACCGCCCATCTCGATCGCGCCGCAGAAGGTGATCTCGCCGTCACCCTGGCTGAAGTGCAGGTCACCTCCGGAAAGCTTGGCGTCCTTCACGAGAACCGGGAAGAAGACCCTGGATCCGCGGGTGAAGTTCTTGATGTCCTGGTTTCCGCCGTTCTCCCGTGCCGGGACGGTGCGGGCGCCCTCGGCGGCGACCCGCTGCATCACCTCGGCGCTCGCGGTGCCGGCCATGACGTTGTCGGCCACCGGCGGCAGGCCGAGCGGCGGGACCCGTTGCGGGTCGGTGTCGATGAGAGCCCGCTCCCGCCGGTTCCAGGCGGCGAGCAGGTCGGCCGACGGCGCGGTGCCGAAGAGCCCGGGGTGGGTGATGCCGGTGTACCGCACACCTGGCAGGTGGCGGGAGGTGGCGGCCATCCCGTGGAAGTCCCAGACCGCCTTGTAGGCGTCAGGGAAGTAGTCCGTCAGGAAACCGCCGCCGTTCGCCTTGGCGAACACGCCGGTGTAGCCCCAACCCTGTCCTGACACCTGCCCGACCTGCTGCGGAACCGGGCCGAGGTCGAGGATGTCGACGACCAGGAGGTCGCCTGGTTCGGCCCCTTCCACCCCGATGGGCCCGCTCAGTACGTGCGGGACGGTCAGGTCGACGTCCCGTACGTCGTTCGCGGAGTCGTTGTTGCCGATCTGGGCGTCGGTCCAGTCTCTGCACTCGATTCGGAACTCGTCTCCGGGACGGACCATGTCGGCCACCGGAATGTCCGGGTGCCACCGGTTGTGACCTGGTATTTTCTGGTCGCGCATGGACACCGATTGGTCGATGCTGAATACCACATGCGGCATGATGAATGCCCTTCTCTGATCGTGGTCCCCTCAGGCGTTCGACGTGTCGCATCACCTCCTTCACGTCCAGCGGCTTCACGTCCAGCGGGGGCGATGCGTACGGTCGCGGCCGCCCAACTCCTCGTCCGGCGTCGCCGCCGCGGGTTCGCGTTCGCGTGTCAGCGGCCACAGCCCGGCGAAGACGACCACGCCGAACACGGCGAGGATGATCGCGTAGAGGCTCGGGTTCCGCCAGTTGCCGGTGAGGATCAGGAAGGCGGGGATCGCCCCCGTCACCCATCCCTGGATCGCCGTGACCCAGCCGGTGTACCTGGTGATCTGCGTCCGCTTCAGGCCCAGCAGCACGAAGAAGAGGAACCACAGGAAGGACCAGTAGAGCCAGATGACGCCGAACGCGGGGTCACCGAGGAGGCGGAAGTTCGCGTACGAATATCCGAGCGCCATGATCGCCACGAACAGGGAGAAGTAGCCCACCCCGGTGGAGTCGAACCCGCCCAGCAGGTTGACCCCGACATAGAGGTAGGTGAAACCGAAGAGGTAGATTCCCGACGCGCTGAGGATCTCGGCCGGCCTGCTGAGGTTGGCGATGATCAGCACGGTGGGCGTGACCACCTGCATGCCTCCGACGAAGAGGTTGAAGACGCCCGCCGCGCGCGGTTCAACCTTCTTCAGGAGCATCATCCCGTTCAGGAAGAGGACTGCGCCGACGTACAGCAGTCCGACGGCCCCCATCAGCGACGCACCTCCTCATGCTTCCGGCTCACGCTTCCGGCGCTCATGTTTCCGGTTGGCGGCATCGTCCACGCCGGGTGAGTGGCGGCCCGCGACAGGAGGCCCGCATCCGGACAGCGCGGAGCCCTCCTCGCACGTGGACGCGTTGTTCTGTTGATCAGGGGTGCTGATCAGGGCCGGGGCAGGCGGGGCAGCGCCGGGTGCGGCGGCTGCGGGCGGTGCTGGGCGGGCACGCCCGTGACGACGTCAGGCGCCTCCTGGCTCTGCTCCTCCCGGGCGAGCGCGGCAGAGACCGCCGAGGGCACCTGGCTGAGGTAGGGAGGGGAGAAGACACGATGGGCCGCGTAGTGACACTGGGGGCAGTCATGCACCGCCGTGGCGGTTCCTATCGGCAGGTGCACCTCGAACCGCCCGCACTCGGGGCAGCGATACTCGTAGGTCGCCATAGGTTTCTCCGCCAGAGGTAAAGCCCACTGTCTTCGGCATGCGGCAACTCAGGTCGTTTATCAGACAACCCCTACCTCAACTGTGTGTCAAGGCGGGCGACAGGGCCTCGACGCCACCGGAGAACACCGGTCCTGAGCCGGAAATCGGTGTCGGTGGCGGCGTCGCGCGTGGCCGTATTTTTAGCGCTCCGCACCCATGATCTCCGATGACCCCGGAGAACTTGCCGGACGTTTGACGGTCCGCACGGTCGAGTCGAACCTTCTCCGGTGACGGCTCGTCGCGCTGTGTGATGGGGCTCGGCGCAGGCCATCCGGCCGACCACCGATGTGTAACCTCCGTGCAAAGCGATCTTTCCGGATCGCCCGCACGGAGGAAGACGCCGCGTCCACCAGGAGATCCCCCGGTCGCGGACTGATTCCGGGCGGTTACTTCGACAGGTAGAGGGTCTTCCAGGTGCCCTCGTACAGGCAGTTGATCGACGGCTTGGCGCCCTTGCCCTCGGCGCAGACCTTCAGCTCGACCTGGTACACGTCGTGGTAGGTGAACGAGAACGGCTTGGCCACGCGGTACGAGCAGGCGCGGACACCGTGGTGCTTGAAGGGCAGGTTGTTCGTGGAGTCGCGGTAGGTGATGCGGAAGACCGCCCAGCCGCAGGTGGAGGTGGCGCGGGTGTAGTCGTACGCCTTGCCGGAGACCTTCACGGTGTCGGCGGCCGGGATGTCCGCGTGGTCCTCGCCGGTGGCCGTCAGGGTGCCCGCCGCCTTGGCCTTGTTTCCGGGGGCGTAGTACGGGCCCCACGGGCCGGCCGCCGTCTGGCCGGCGCCGGAGGCGGGCGTCGCGGCCTGGGCGGCGGCGGGCGCGATCGAGACGAGGGCGGCGGCGATGGCCAGACCGGTCAGGGTGCGGGTGATCATCATCGGGGCGGTCCCTTCTTGTGAGTTGACCGAACTGTCCGATGAGTCGCTTTCAACCGCCTTGCCGGGAATTGCAAGGCTCTAAACGCGGAGCTCAGGTGAAGTCGAGCGGGCCGTCGTTGAAGAGCCTGAAGGGAACCTCCAGCATCGACTCCCGCTGCCCCTTGTCGTACTCCTGCCGGTGCCGGTGGTAGCTGCCTCCGTCGTCCTCGAGGTAGGTCTCACGGGCGGCCTGCTCGTGGCCGAGCTGGCTGCCCATGCGATAGGCCGCCTGGTCGGCCGCCTTCTCCTCCTTGTCCCTCGCCTCGCTGTATTCGGCGAAGTCCTTGGTGACCGGGCTCGGGCCCCAACGGGTCCTGGCCATGTGCACCTGGCGGACGAACTCCCCGGCGAGCGCTTCGGGGGTGGCGGTGTCGGACCCCTGGATGCGGATGACGTTGAGGTTCCGGTCGTAGTCGGACCAGGTCATGTTGTAGCGGCTCTGGTAGAGCGTGGTGATGCCGTGCTCCTTGGCGTAGGCGAGCGCCGCCCGTCCTTCGGGGGTCTGCGTCAGGATCGCCTCGGCGTCCTCCCGCGCCTGCGAGTTGTCGTCCCAGGGTTTGAGCGACACGGTCTTGATCGCCACCAGGGCCGTGGGCGCGGCGGTGGCGATCGCGGCGAGGGCCAGGATGCGCTTCGCCCGCCGGAGGGCATCTACCGAGCGGGTGGCGATGCCGCGCTCCACCTGGCCGAGGGCCGAGCCGAGCGCCTTGCGCCTCCCCAGGATCCGCAGCCTGGCGATCAGGGCTCCGAGCCCCGGGCCGCTCCGGAACGCCGCGACGAGCTCGACCAGCAGCAACAGGAGGGTGACGAAGACGAAGTACTTCCATGCCGTCCTGATCACCACCATCGTGGTCGTTCCGGTGCCGACCAGGGCGCTGGCCAGGAAACCGTCGTCCATCCGCTTCTGTTCGTCGCCGAGCGAGCTTTCGAACAGGTAGAGGTCGTCGCTGTGGTTGCCGGCGGCCCGCACATGCTCGGCGGCGGGGGCCGCCTGGGCCCGGCCCTCCTGGGCGGCGGACGCGAGCTCCATCCACGAGCCGGCCCCTTGCAGCCGTGGCAGCTCGTCCGATCGCGGCCACGGGGCGTCGCCGGCGACGAGGTTGTGCACCACGCGCAGCTCGGGCGGCAGCTCCCAGCTCATGGCGCCTCGCCGATGGCACGCGGCCGGTTCACGGCCTCCTCGTTGGCCTGCTCGGCCAGGGCGAAGGTCGTCTCCGACCGCGCCGTGCGCGCCGCGATGTCACGCAGACGCTCGGCGGTGGCGCCGAACGCGCCCTGCACCAGGTCGGTCAGTCCCGCGAACTCGGCGTCGAACTCCGCGCCCGGCCGGTCGGGGCTGCCGGTGGCCGCCGCCTGACCGGCGCCGCCGAGCGCCCCCCGCATGGCGTGTTCGAGCCTGTCGGCGGTCTCCGACAGCGAGCTCGCCGAGGCGAGCCGGCTGCCGAAGACGACCCGCAGGTCGTCATGCACGTCCTCCACTCCCACCACTCCGCTGCCGTCCGCTCACGAGGACGGACGCATCAGTCGGTCCAGCCTCATGGACAACTCGTTCGCGACGACGAGGATCTCGTTCATGCTGGTCTGGGCGTCGGCCCTGATCTCCCGGAGCATGGCGTCCAGCTCGGGCGAGTCCTGCTGCAGGGCGGCGGGGATGGCGTCCGTCGCCCGTTCCTGGGCCGCGAACCGGGCCTGGCCGAAGGCCGCCATGATCGCGGCGGCGAGCTCGTCCGACGACAGGCGCATCGCCCGCGGGTCGATCTTCAGCTGGACGAGGTTGCTGGTGCCGTCGACCTCCACCTTGACCAGGCCGTCCGCGGCCGTGCCGGTCTCCCGCACGGCGGCGAACCGGTCCAGGAAGTCCGGCTGTTCCGAGGGCTGGTCCTTCATCCGCGGCGGCCTCCCGCTCTCAGCACGACAGGTCGTCGATGGCGCTGTCAGGAGCCTAGTGAGGAGGCGCCGACGATCTCCACACGTGATCATGAGAGTTCATCGACGATTTACCGCGAGTTGGTCGGGGCCGCCCGCCGAGCTCTCCGAGCTCACGGGCCACGGCGCTGTCAGCCGGGGGTCAGGCGGGGGTCAGGCCGTGGGCGGTTGCCAGGAGTTCGAGGGAGCGGATCCAGGCCTTCCTGTCGGGGGCCGCGGAGGCGACGATCAGCTCGTCGGCCTGGGCGTGCCCGGCGAACCGGTCGAGGTACTCCGCCACCTCGCCGGGGGTGCCGACGGCCGAGTACTTCATCATGTGCAGGACCTGCTGGCCGGCGGGGGAGGCGAGGATGAGGTCGGCCTCCTCCTGGGTGAGCTTCCTGTCGCGGGCGAGGAAGCGGGCCACCCTGGTGCGCTTCGCCGCGAGGAACTGCTCCTGGGCCTCGTCCGCGGTGTCGGCGGCGATGACGTTGACGCCCGCGATGACGTACGGGCGCTCCAGCTGCGCGGACGGCTTGAACTCGCGCCGGTAGACGGCGACGGCCTCTTCCAGGGCGTCCGGGGCGAAGTGGGAGGCGAAGGCGTACGGGAGGCCGAGCGCGGCGGCGAGCTGGGCGCCGAACAGCGAGGAGCCGAGGATGTACAGCGGCACGTCGGTGCCCTTCCCCGGTGTCGCGTCGACGCCCGGGATCCGCGACTCGCCCGTCAGGTACCCCTGCAGTTCCAGGACGTCCTGCGGGAAGCTGTCGGCGGACATCGGGGTGCGGCGCAGCGCCCGCATGGTCTGCTGGTCGCTGCCCGGGGCCCGGCCGAGGCCCAGGTCGATGCGCCCCGGGTGCAGCGTTTCCAGGGTGCCGAACTGTTCCGCGATGGTCAGCGGGGAGTGGTTGGGGAGCATGACGCCGCCGGATCCGAGGCGGATCGTCCGGGTGTGCGCGGCCACGTGGGCGATGAGGACGCTCGTCGCCGACGACGCGATGCCGGCCATGTTGTGGTGTTCGGCGTACCAGATGCGCTGGTAGCCGAGTTCCTCGGCGCGCTGGGCCATGACCAGGCTGTGGCTCAGGCTGTCGCCTGCCGTCTCTCCGTCGCCGATGTGCGCCAGGTCAAGGATGGAGAGGGGGAAGGTCATGGGGAACAGCCTTTCGTTGCGGGCAACGAGCAGGGGACCGACCTGGTTGTCGGGTCATTGCGTGGCAACAGCGGCGGAGCTGCGGTTATTTCACCCGTGCTACCACTCTGCGAGCGGTGAGTCGCCGCTCGCAGAGCTGCAACCGCACGTCGATCAGTTGACGGCGGTCATGGGACGACTGATCTACACTCGTCGCGCATGCGATTAAGGGTGGTCACCGCCCTTCTCGCCGTTTACGCCGTCACGGCGGCCGCCGAGTCCCCGCCGGGGGAGTCGCGGGTGATCCTGCAGCCCGCGACCCGTGACGCGGTCGAGGTCTACTACCAACTGGCGAGCCCCAGGTACGAGCTGCGCCGCAGGCTGGCCAGGAACTACGGCGGGCGCGTCGCCCTCGAATGGAACCCCTTCGACGGGCCATGGACCAACCTGTGAGCCCTTGATGGGCGCCGGTTCGGCGAGGCTCGTGGGCCGTCGGTTAGATCTTGATCTCCTCTCCAGAGCGTCCATGCGGAGCAATGTCGTGCCAAGTCTTGGAACGGCGGCTCGTGTCGCGCGCTGTCATCCGATCCGTCAGGCAAATCTGCCGTTCAGCACCAGCCGATCTTCACGGCCTGGTGGATGGAGGCAGTTCGCTGCCAGACGAGAGGAACCATGCCCATGAGGCACATCCCCCGGATGTGTTACCCGGCCACCGCACTGGCGATGGTGGCCGTCCCGCTGACGCTGTTCGGCGCCACCAGGGCCGACGCCGCGCAGGCGGAACCTGTCCGGACGGCCGTACGGGCCGCGCCGAACCCGGCGACCTGCCCGGAGCAGGTGGCGCTGGTCAACGGCGGCTTCGAACAGCCGGGCGTCACCGGTGGCTCGGTGAACTTCTTCCCCGACGCCTCGCAGAACAGCCCGAACGCCGTACAGGGCTGGCGGACGACCGCGACCGACCACATGATCGAGCTCTGGAACGGCCCGCCCAACCCCACCGGCACCCCGCCCGTGAGCGGCAAGCAGTTCGCCGAGCTGAACGCGAACCAGGTCTCGACCCTCTACCAGGATCACCCGACCACCCCCGGCGCCAAGCTCTACTGGCGGCTGTCGCACCGTGGCCGCCTCGGCACCGACACGATGACCCTGGACATCGGCGCACCCGCGTCGCCCGTCCGGCAGGCGACCATGTCCGATGGCACCGGGAGTTGGGGCACCTACACCGGCACCTACACCGTCCCGGCGAACCAGACGACCACCAGGTTCGCCTTCCGTTCGCTCTCGGCGGCCGGTGGGAGCAGGGGCATCGGCAACTTCCTGGACGACGTCTTCTTCGGCACCGCGCCCTGCGTCATCGTCACCAAGACCGCGATCCCCCAGGGGCCCGTCGACGTCGGGGACATCGTCACCTACCGGCTGACCGCCACCAACAAGGGCGGCGGCGTCGCGGAGAACGTGCGGCTCACCGACGCCATTCCGGCGGGGTCCACCTACGTGCCCGGCTCGCTCCGCGTCCTGGACGGCCCCAACGCCGGCGTCAAGACCGACCAGCCCGGCGACGACCAGGGCGGTTTCGACCCCGCGACCGGCAAGGTGTCCTTCACGCTCGGGAACGGCGCGACCGCCACGGCGGGAGGCCGGCTGCCCAACTCCACGAACCTGCCGGACGGCACCACGGTGGAGTTCCGGGTGAAGGTCGGCCGGGACGTCGCGGGCAAGCAGCTCAGCAACCAGGGCTCGGTCACCTACGAGAACCAGCTCGGCCCGACCCCTGAGCCGCTGACCTCGACGTCCGGTGACGCCGTCACCAAGGTCAACCCGGCGGTCGACCTGAGCGTGGTCAAGTCCGCCGACCAGACCAAGACCACCGTCGGCCAGACCGTCACCTACCGCCTCGCCGTCCGCAACGCCGGGCCCAACGACGCCACCGGCGTCGCCGTCAAGGACCTGCTGCCGCCCGGTCTCGCCTTCGTCTCGGCGACGCCGTCCGTCGGCGGCTACGACGCGGTCGGCGGGACGTGGAAGGTGGGCGCGCTCGCCAGCGGCGGCACGGCCACGCTGACCATCCACGCCAAGGCCACGACGGTCGGAGAGAAGATCAACACCGCCACGGTCGGTGGGAACGAGCTGGATCTCGACCCGGCCAACAACGCCGACGGCGTCAAGGTCTGCGTCGATCCCGCGCCGTCCTGCCCGAAGTGCACCACCGGTAGCTGCGAGAACTGCCCGTCAGGGACAGCCGCGCGCTGACCTCCGGGCGGCGGCCGGCCTGACCCTGCGCCGGCCGCCGCCCCGAACACGGGGGCCGTCATGCTTACCTGACAGGTAATCGACGACGGATGGCTGAGCGGCGACGATCTCTGACGTGGAACGCCCACCGGAACCCCGAACGGAGCGCCCGTGGACCAGGTGATCATCGGCGCGGTGGCGGTGCTGTTCGCCGGGATGGGGATCTACGGCCTGGTCGCACCGGCGTCCCTGGTGGCCCCCTTCGGCGGCACAGCGCCGTCCGCCGACAGCCGCAACGAGATCAGGGCCGTGTACGGAGGGTTCGGACTGGCGACGGCCCTGGCGCTCACCCTGGCCGTGCTCGACATCGGGCAGCTGCGTGACGGCGTGCTGGTCGCGGTGGCGCTCGCGCTGGCAGGCATGGCCGCGGGCCGGATCGTCTCGATGGTCGTCGAGCGTCCGTCGCGGTTCTACCCCACGGTCTTCTACCTGATCGTCGAGGCGATCCTCGCCGCCGCCCTCCTGGCCGTCCGCTGAGTGCGGTAGTCAGGGAGGTGGCGCCAGTTGCGGGAAGTACCGGCGTGAGCCGGGTTGGGACGGTTAGTGTCACTCCGAACACAAGGAGTGATGATGAGCAAGCTGGCACGGGCCGTCGAGCTGAAGGCCGAGCTGGTCCACTACGCCACCTCCGGACGGTTCGCGCGCGAGCTGGGTGAGGTGCTCGACCGGTTCTACGGCGGCCGGCCCCCGTCCGACGAGGCCGCCGCCTTCCTGCCCGTCGACTACTTCGCCCACCAGCACCGGCTGGCGGGCGGCAGCACGGTCATCGACCGGTTCCTGGCCGAGCGGGCCGGGCTCGACCGGCTCGACGTCGAGCTCCTGCAGAGCTGGAAGGACGTCGTCGAGGGCGTGTTCGAGGTGCGGGTCGTCGACCGTGACGCCGTGCTGCTGTTCAACCTCGTGGACGAGCTGGTCTACCGGGTGTTCTCCAACCTCGGGGAGCGCGCGTTCGAGCCGCTGGGCCAGGGCATGTTCGTGGTCGGGCGGCTGGTTCCGCTCGGGGCCGACTGGCTGATCAGCGGCACGCCCGCCGTCCACCCCGCCGACGCCCGCGACACCCTGGTGCCCGTCGCGGCCCACCTGACGTTGCGCAACCCCGCCTGGGCGTTCCGCAACCCGCAGCTGCTGGCCCAGGCGAGGGAGGCGCAGCAGGCGCAGCGGCTCTGCTTCGTCGCCTACTTCGGGTCGGACCTGGTCGTGCTGGAAGGCCGGGACGTGCAGGAGCGGATCCGGGGGCTGCTCGCCTACCAGTCGGGCAGGCTGGGCGGGCCGCCGCCGGACGGTCTCGAACCGCCCGAGCACGTGACGGCGGCCGAGACGGTGGGGCTGATCTTCGACGAGGACGCCGGGCTGGGCTACTACGTCGACTTCGGGCCGCTGCAGGAGGTGTTCGACGATCCGCGGCTGATCGCGAGAGGGCGCTACCGCGATCTGGTCAGCGCCTACCTGCGGGGTGACGCGGTGTCTCCGGTGCCGATCCGGCGGCTGGCCGAGCGCGATCCGGAGAAGGCGGGCGCGGTGTTCGCGGGCCTGCTGAACAGGAAGGGCTTCCTGTGGGAGCGCAGCGGCGAGCTGCTGCTTCGTACCCACAAGCCGGGGTATTTCGCCCAGCCGCCGCCCCCACCGCCACCCCGCACACCGCCGCGATCGCGGAGCATCTGGGCATCCCGTACTAGCCTAGGACCCTCGCATATCGGTCGCGCGGCCGTCTCGAAGGACCTTGACACCGCGCGGCACCTCCACGCGAAAGCGGGCGTCGCAGAACGCCAGACCGGTGCAGCCCGCCTCCAGATCGAGGGTCTCGTCCCGCAGTTCCCAGCGCAGGGTGGTGGAACTGCCTGGTTTGTGGTCGAACCACCGGGTGACCTTGATGTCATGGCGATCCGCGGTGACCAGGTCGGTCGGGATCTCGTGCGACTTCACATTCAGCGTCTGCCCGCTGAAGGGGAAGGTTTTCTCCTCCGGGGCGGCGCTCTTCGCCGAGACCGAGCAGCCAACGAGCCCGCCGGCCATGATGACGGCGGCGCAGGCGATCCGCAGGCGTGGCCGGCTTCGCGGCTGGGGCATGAACGTCCTCCCATGCGTAACGGCACCGGTTGATGCGCACGCTCATGATCGGCCACGCTCGCAGCGGGGCACATCTGCCGTTCGGCGGATATCGGTTGACGAACTGCCCGCCACCAGTGCGCGCACCTGCCAGCCCGTCCCGTACGGCCCCCACCCCAGCGTCCCGCCGAGCGCCTCGATCCGTGTCCGTAGCCCGGCGAGGCCGGAGCCCCCGCCGGCCCGGGAGGCGGTCAGCGTTCCCGCCGTGCCGCCGCCGTTGGTGACCGTCACGCTCACTCCCCCGCCCGCGGCGGGCACCACCGATACCAACGCCCACGTCGCCCCGGTGGCGTGCCGCCGCACGTTCGTCAGCGCCTCCACGACCACGCGGTGGACGGCGTCCTGGACGACGTGTGGCACCGTGGCGGCCAGGCCGGGCGGCATGTCCAGTTCGCAACGGGCGGCGCCGCTCGCCGCGGTGAAACGTCGCACAGTCTCGGGCAGATCCGCGAGCCCGTGCATGCGGGCGGCCGAGGCCGGACCGCCCGCCCCATGCTCATCGGAGATCCGCAACGACTGAACGGTATGGTCCATCGACTCCAGGGCGCGCAGCCCGGACGCCTCCATCCGCTCCAGGTACTGCCTCAAGGGTTCGGGCAGCGAATCGTCGTCGAGGCGTACGGCCTGGGTCTCCAGCACGATGCCGGTCAGCTCGTGCGCCACGTAGTCGTGCAGATCGGCGGCCACCCGCAGGCGCTGCTCGCGCAGCGCCTGCCGCACGGCCCTGGCCCGCCGGTCGTCCAGCATCCGCTGGTACAGCCCGACACCCACCGCGCCCGCGCAGGGGAAGATCGACAGCGAGCAGGCCACCGCCACCGCCTTCCAGTCCGCAGCGGGGGCGGCGAAAAGGAACCGGGCCGGCAGGAGCACGATCGCCGCCACCGCCGCCGGCCCGAGCAGCGCCGCCTGCCGGTCGGGCGCCCGCCGGATCACCCGTGCGGCTAGCAGGAGCAGGGCAGGGTACTCGGCCAGGGCCCAGAAGGTGACATACGCTTTCGGCACGTGGAAAGCCGCGTCTGCCACGAGGGAAAGCGCGAACGTCACACCCGCCGCCGATGCGATCGTGACCCGCCGCCACGGCCAGCGCGCCATCGCGGCCAGCACCGCCACCGCGGCGGGGACCGCGACCAGGCCCGACGGCAGCCGCCACGCCGCCGGGGCCAGCACCAGTAGCGCGACGATCACGCTCCACACCAGCCGCGGCGAGAGCCGTCGGTCGTCGTGTCGCGTGGCGGCGTTCATACGGGCCGATAGTGGGTCGTGTAGCCCATCTCCCAGGCGTGGACAGCGATACCCACCCGGTTCCGCACGCCAAGCTTTCGCTGGATGCTGGCGATGTGGGTCTTCACCGTGCCCGGCGAGATGAAGAGCTCCCGGGCGATGTCGGCGTTGGTCTTGCCCGCGCCCACCTCCGTGGCGATCTCGACCTCCCGTTCGGTCAGCGTGTCCTGGGGCGGCGCCGGAGCCGGCCGAGGTCCTCCGGTGATGTGCTTCAGCAACCGCACCGTGATCTGCGGGCTGATGAGGCTGTCGCCCGCCATGGCGGCCCGCACGGCCTCGACCAGCAGGGCGGGCCCCGAACGTTTGAGGACGAAGCCGGAGGCGCCATAGCGCAGCGCGGGGTAGACGTACTCGTCGAGATCGAAGGTCGTCACCACGACCACCCTTACGCCCGCCGTCTCCGGGCCTCCGGCCAGCCGCCTTGTCAGCTCCAGGCCGTCCATGCACGGCATCCGGATGTCCACGACGGCCACGTCCGGATGCAGGGAGCGCGCGGCCTCCAGCGCCGCCACACCGTCCCCGGCCTCGCCGACCACCTCGATGTCCGGTTGGTTGCCCAGAATCCGTCTCAGGGCCCCGCGCACCATCTCCTGGTCGTCGGCGATCAGCACTCTGATCGTCATGATCGCTCATCCTGCCGCGGCATCGAACCAAGCCCCCATGTGCCGGGGCGATGTGCTCGCCCGCCGATGTCCCAGCGTAGATGCGGCGATGCCCCGCTTATCTGGGCCTCGTAGCCGGTGCGGACGTCAGGGGCGCGCCCGTCCCGGGATGTGGGCGGCGGCGCACGCGCAGGACGGCGACGGCCATCACCAGCGTCCACGCCTCGAGCGTGAAGACCGCCACTCGTTCCGTGCCGCCCAGCCCGATGCCGGGATCGTGCTGGGTGAAGAACAGTGCGGCACCGGCCACGGCGACCAGACCGATCGCCAGTGTCGCCGTCCGGAGGTCGCGGAACAGACCGGACCTCGGCACGAACGCGGCGAGGAGAAGCCCGATGTTGCCGGCGCCCATGATGAGCAGCGCGCCCAGCAGGTGAAGGTTCTCGTCGAGGTCCGCCGGGACCAATCCCACCAGGACGTAGCCGCCGGCGTCGATCGCGAGCAGGGTTCTGGCGATTCCCTGAAGCCACCCCTTGCCCCAGCAGGCCCCGCCCGTCAACAGCAGACCGGCCAGGAGGAACACCCCCTGGACGACGAAGGACGTGTTCATGAGAGCGTGCAGGGGTGAGCAGACGTATCGGGGACGGCTGTCATCCCACATCTGGCAATGCACATTGCCGAGGTCGCTGATGTTGTTCGCCGCCCAGCTGTAGCCCGAGGGCCAGGCGGAACCCACGATCACCTGGACGATCAAGAACTGCGCGTTCCCCGCCAGCCAGACGGCCGCGCCGATTCTCGCCGTCACGGGCATGCCGGTCGCGGGCCGCGACACCGCCATCACTTCCACCGCCTCGACGGGTAGGTCACTTCCGCGTCCCTTCTGCCACTGGGATGGTCGTCGGAATCGATCCGAGACGCGCCGGTTGACGCGCCCCAACAGGATCGGGCGCCCGCGAGCCCCCGCACATCTACCGTTCGGCAGATATCGGGCGACTCCCGGCGGCAGACGAGCGCGGTTTACCTAGGGCGACGTTCGTCCGGTATGGCGGCCTCGATGCGGTCGCGGAACCCCTGACGCTTCAGCGCCTCGACGGCGGCCCGGAGCACCTCTTCCAGCGGCATCGGCAGCTCGGCGTCGAGCGCCTGGACGGCCCGCTCGGCCGCCTCCCACTCCGCCTCGATGGCGGGCAGGGCCGCGCGGGCCTTGTCAGTCAGGTGGACGATGCGCCGGCGGGCGTCCGCCCCCTTCGACAGGGTGACGAACCCGGCGCGCCGCATCTGTTCGACGCTCTGGCTGGCCGCGGAGTGCGTCACGCCGACCGCGGACGCCAGGTCGCGGATGGCCAGCGGCCCCTCGGTCAGCAGCGCCCGCACCACGGGGGAGAACCGGGGCCGGTACTCGGGCAGCCCCCAGTCGGCGTAGATCCCGGCGATGGCGCCGTCCATGAGCTCGTGGACGTGCCGCAGCAAGGTTCCAAGTCCCGTATATCCAGGCATAGGGTGAAATATAACAGTGCTGTTAGATTGACGGGAGATGCGCATGTACCCAGTGGGCGAGCCGTACGACCAGGGCGTCCTGGACGTGGGCGACGGCAACCACGTGTACTGGGAGGTGAGCGGCAATCCGCGCGGCAAACCGGTCGTCGTGGTGCACGGCGGGCCGGGCTCGGGCGCCTCGGCCCGGGCACGGAGGTTCTTCGACCAGGACGCCTACCGGATCGTCCAGTTCGACCAGCGCGGATGTGGCCGGAGCACCCCGCACGCCGCGGACCCGGCCACGGACCTCGGCGTCAACACCACCCACCACCTGATCGCGGACATGGAGCTGCTCCGCGAGCACCTCGGCGTCGAACGCTGGCAGCTCTTCGGCGGCTCCTGGGGGACGACGCTGGGCCTGGCCTACGCCGTCCGGCACCCGGAGCGCGTCTCAGAGGTGATCATGAGCGGGATCGGGACGACGACCCGGCGCGAGGTCGACTGGATCACCCGCGGCGTGGGCCGGATATTTCCGGAAGAGTGGGCACGGTTCCGCGACGGGGTCCCGGAGGCCGACCGTGACGGCAGCCTCGTCGCGGCCTACAGCAGGCTGCTGGAAGGCCCCGACCCGGACGTCCGTGAGCAGGCCGCCCGCGACTGGTGCGCATGGGAGGACGCGCACGTCGCGGTGCACGCCGGCAGCCGTTCCGACCCCCGCTACGACGACCCCCGCTTCCGGCTGATGTTCGCCCGCCTCGTCACCCACTACTGGCGCCACGCCGCCTGGCTGGAGGACGGTGAGCTGCTGCGCGGCGTGGCGGGGCTGGGGGACGTCCCGGGCGTGCTGGTGCACGGCCGGATCGACGTCAGCACCCCGCTCGAGACCGCCTGGGAACTGGCCGCCGGCTGGCCGGGCTGCGAGCTGGTGGTGGTGGAAGGGGCGGGGCACTTCGCCGGGGAGCCGGGCACTGCGGAGGCCCTGCTGGCCGCCACGGACCGGTTCGCAAGCCGCACCTGAACGACGCAGCCGTCACGACCCGGCCCGCGGTCGCCGCGGACGAAGGTCAGGAGGCCTTCTCCGCGGGGAGCGGGATCCACTTGTGCGACCAGGCGACGAGCTCCTCGAAGGCCGGGTGCAGCTCGCGCCCCATCTCGGTCAGGTGGTACTCGACCCGCACCGGCGAGCTGTCGAGCACGCGCCGCTCGATGAGCCCGGCGCTCTCCAGCTCGCGCAGCCGCCGCGCCAGCATCGTGTCGTTGACGCCAGGGATGGCCGCCTTGATCTCGGCGTAGCGGTGCGCCCCCTTGAAGATCATGTGCAGCACGGCTCCCGACCACCGCGCGCCGATCAGCTCGAGGGCGGTGTGGAAGCGGACGCAGACGGAATGGACGCTCACAACGCGAATCCTAGCCGACCACACCCTCCAAGTTGCTAAGGAATGTGTAGCTACTCAATAATGTTTAGCGGACAAGGCCCTTCCGCCATCCCTGAGGAGCAACCATGGACAAGCCCGTCCTCCAGGTCATCGTCGCCAGCACCCGTCCAGGCCGCGCGGGCCGGGCCATCGGCGAGTGGTTTCATGACCACGCCGTCGGCCAGGGCGACTTCGAGGTAGAGCTGGTCGACCTCGCCGAAGTCGGGCTGCCGTTCCTGGACGAGCCCAACCACCCGAGGCTCAAGCAGTACGTGAACGCGCACACCAAGGAGTGGAGCGCCACCATCGAGCGCGGCGACGCCTTCGTCTTCGTGACGCCCGAGTACAACCACAGCTTCACCGCCGTGCTCAAGAACGCCCTCGACTACCTGCACCACGAGTGGCAGCACAAGGCCGCCGGGTTCGTGAGCTACGGCGGCGTCTCCGGCGGCACCCGCGCGGTCAACAGCCTGCGCCAGGTGACCAGTACGTTGAAGATGATCCCGGTCGTCGAGGCCGTGAACATCCCCTTCTACACCCAGTTCGTCGGCGACGACGGCACGTTCCAGCCCAACGAGGTCACGGTCGGAGCCGCCGACGCGCTCCTGGCCGAGCTGTCCAAGCTGACCGGCGCGCTGCGTCCCATGCGCCTGGCGGCCGCCTGAGCTACGCTGCCGGTCGTGGCGCTGGCAGTGAACGTGGTGGTCCGTTACCGCAAGGCGGTGACGTACGGCGTGCACGCGCTGCTCGCCGCCCTGGATACAGCGGGGCTGGAGTACGAGCTGAGCCTCGGCACCACTGCGGAGGAGACCGCCGCGCACATCGAGGCGAGCCGCGCAGACCGGGTGCTCGTGCTCTGGTCGTTCTACTCGCCCGACGCCGACGCCATGGCGTCCGAGCTGGCCACGGTCCGCTCGTCCACCGGCAGACCGGACGTCCTGCACATCGCGGGCGGCGTGCACGCGACCGCCGAGCCGCAGCAGGTCCTCGACGCGGGCTGGGACGTGGCCGCGATCGGCGAGGGCGAGTCCACCATCGTCGCGCTGGTCAGGGCGACGCCGAGCCCGCGTTCATCCCCCTCGCGACCATGCGCGAACTCGACAGGCTGGCCCAGCGCGGCGACGCCTACGGGCACTGGCGCAAGCAGGCCGAGCACTCGGCGCGGCTGGCGGAGACGGCCAACTACCCCAGGCGTGTCAGGCGCCGCCGTACGAGCTAAGGGTCGTCGCCGTCCACCAGGCGGTCGAGGACGCGCGTCACGGCGTCGCCCAGCGGGCGGAACGCCTGGGTGAGCGCGTTCGCAAGGGGGCCGAAGATCTCGCTCACCTCGGTGAGGAGGTCGTCGCCCTTCTTCTCCGGAGGCGCCCAGCGCATCGCGTCGGCGCTCAGCGTCTCCCATTCGTCGACGACGCCGTCGATGGCGTCGAGCACGTGGTCAGGATCGCTCGGCATGACCGTTCTCCAAGGCGCGGGAGTCGGATAATCCCACGGTAACCCGCATATAGCTCCGCACGGGAGCCCCGCAGGCCTCAAGCGGCACGCTCGCTGCTACCCTTGCCCCGTCGCTGTAAACAGGCCTACCGAGGAGGTGAGACCCATTACCGCTGTATCAGCCCGGGTGCTCTCCTCGCGTGGCAGTGCGGTCTGCCCGGCGTAGGTGATCGAGGGAGCACCCATCAGCATCGCGAAAGGCGAGGCGGATGCGCTTCATCTCGGAAACGACGTCCCATGGTGTTTCTGAACGATCGTTCGAATTGACTGTCGCCGGAGAGCTTGTTCCCGGCGTGCTCTGGTCTCCCGCCGGCGCTGCCGGGAGCCGTCCCCTGGTGTTGATGGGCCATGGTGGCTCCCAGCACAAGAAGGCCCCCGGTCTGGTGGCCCGCGCCCGAAAGTACGTGACGTCACTCGGGTTCGCCGCGGCGGCCATCGACGCGCCGAGCCAGGGCGACAGGCCGACGTCGGCGCAGGCCGCGCGGTTCGCCACCGAGATCAGGCAGCGGATCACGGAAGGCGGCAGCGTCGGCGCGCTGGTGGCGCACGAGATGGCCAGGCGCGCGGTGCAGGCCGTCCCGGAGTGGCGGGCCACCCTGGACACGCTCCAGACCCTGGACTTCGTGGGCGAAGGCGGCCCGGTCGGCTACTGGGGCCTGTCGATGGGCAGCGCGATCGGGCTGCCCTTGGTCGCCGCGGAACCGCGGATCACCGCGGCCGTCCTCGGGCTCGTCGGGCTCCTCCCGGGTGACGGCGCTCTCGCCGGAACGGCCGCAAAGGTCACCGTTCCGGTGCAGTTCGTCCTTCAGTGGGACGACGAGCTGGTGCCGCGGGAGTCGGGGCTGGCGCTGTTCGACGCTCTCGCGTCCCGGGAGAAGACCCTGCACGCCAACCCCGGCAGGCACGCGGCGGTGCCGCCGTTCGAGCTGGCCGAGGCCTTCTTCGCCCGCCATCTCGCTGAGGGCGGCGCGCGTTAGCCGTACTTGGCCCGAGATCTTGGTGACACCTGGTCACAGAAGATTGATCATTACGAAGACCTCCGGGCGTAGTGGAGTTAGCCGCTTCACCGACGCACGGAGGTCTTGATGGTCACGCTGACGTCCGGCGAAGCGGTGCCCGACGGCGTCGCCTAAGTCGCCATCAGCGAGGCGGTCAGGTGGTCGCGGAAGCGGTGGGCCGCCTCGGACACGTAGGCCCCCTCCCGCCAGAACAGCCGCAGTACCCGCTCGGCGCCGGGAGCGTTCAGCCGTACGGGAGAGAACGGCAGCCCCGATGCCGCCATCGGCGAGCGGAGATACCATGCGGGCCCGAACCCCACGCCGAGCCCGGCGCTGACCATCTGGATGCCCGTGGTGGCCTCGTCGATCTCACAGGCGACCACCAGCTCCAGCCCGGCCTCGGAAAACAGCCGCTCGGCCAGCGTGCGCTGCCAAATCCCCGGCCGGGTGGTGACGACGGGTTCGCCCGCGAGGTCGGCCATGGTCACCTCTCGCCGGCCAGCGAGCCGGTGCCCGAGCGGCACGGCGAGCAGGACTTCCTCGCGCACCAGCTCCTCATGGACCAGTCCCGGTCCCTCGAGCACCTCGGAGACCAGACAGAAGTCGACCTGTCCCTCGCTCAGCCGCTCGGCCATGACCTCCGGGGTGGCCTGGAAGAGGCGTACGGCGACGCCTGGATGCTCGGCGATGAAGCTCTTGACCGGTTCGGTGATCGTGAGCAGCGTCTCCGAGGCGAGCGAGACGCTGCCGTGGGTAATGCCGGCGGCGTCGGTGAGTTCGCGCCTGGCGTCGTCCAACTCGGCCAGGGCTCTGTCCACCCGGCGCAGGAATGCGGCGCCGAACCGGTTGAGGCGGATCCGCCTGCCGTGCCGGTCGAACAGTGGCACGCCCAGGTCGGCCTCCAGCCGCGCGATGGTCCGGCTGAGCGAGGGCTGGGCGACGTGGAGCTCCTCAGCCGCCCTGCTGATGTGCTCATGGCGTGCCACGGCCTGGAAATAGCGCAGCGACAGCAGATCCATTATGCCTCTGTAGCTATGAATATATGGAAAAACTAGTCTTGGACAGCATATAGCGGTCCTTCCTAGGCTCATCCGCGAGGATGCGATCTTTTGGAGGTTCCGTGCCCGTCGGGTATCTGTTCACTGTGGCGCTCGTCGCGATCGGCACGCTGTTCGCGCTACGGCCGGTGCCGTTCTCACGCCCGCTCGGCCGTCCGAGCTACTACTCCGGCCTGGCCGCCAACGAACTGCCGTTCGCGGCCTTCTTCTGGATGCTGCTGCTCCCGACGGCGCTGGCGTTCGCCGAAGGTGACATCCACTCGGCGGGCGGTTGGGCGATCGTCGCCCTGGCCGCCGTGACCGCGATCGGGCTCGCGGTCATCGCCTACCGCGCGATGGGCGAGCGGGCCAGGATCGAGCGCGTCATGACAGAAGGGCTGGGCGCGGGGTGGCGTGCCGCCATCGACGCCGACCTCGCCCAAGGGCTACGGCGCCGTCCCCCGCTGGCTCGCATCCTGTTCCTGCCCATCTTCCGGCGCCGCCTGGACGTCCGGCGTGTGGCCAACCTCTCCTACGGCGACGCGGGCCGCCGCAACCTGCTCGACCTCTACCACCACCGCTCGCGCCCGCAAGGCGCACCCGTCATGATCCACATGCACGGCGGCCACTACGAGGGGGGCCACAAGAACAGCCAGTCACTGCCGCTGCTCTACCGGCTGGCCAGCCAGGGATGGGTGTGCATCAGCGCCAACTACCGGCTGAAGCCACAAGCCCAGCACCCGGACCACCTGATCGACCTCAAGAAGGTGATCGCCTGGGTACGGGAGCACGCTCACGAGTACGGGGCCGATCCGGCGACGCTGTTCGTCGCGGGCAGCTCGGCGGGCGGGCACATGGCGGCGCTGGCCGCGCTCACCCCAAACGATCCTGCCTACCAGCCGGGTTTCGAGGACGCCGACACCTCCGTTACCGGCGCCATCTACCTGAACGGCTGGTACGGCACCTACTGGGACCAAGGTGCCAAGTCCTCGCCGCTGGCCCACATCACCGCGGACGCACCGCCGTTCTTCGTGGCCCACGGCGACCTGGACCCGGTGGTACCCGTGGCGGATGCCCGGCACTTCGCCGACCGCCTACGCCAGACCTCGGCCGCCCCCGTCGTCTACGCCGAGCTGCGCGGCGGGAACCACGCCTTCGACCTGTACCACTCGGTCCGCTTCGAGGCGGTCGTCGACGCGATCGAGGGCTTCACCGCCTGGGTGAGATCACGGGAAAGAAAAGCCGTAGCCGGCTAGCCGGGACGTCCGCTACTGGGACTTCTGTCGGGTGCGCGTCGTGCGCCGTGGTCACGACGACTCATCCCGACCACGCCCGTCACCTAAGGCAGCGGCACTACCTGCGACAGGAGCGAGGCATGAACACCACCATGGACACTCACGACAAGACCGTCCTGGTCACCGGCGCCACCGGGAACCAGGGCGGTGCCACCGCCCGCCACCTGCTTGCCGCCGGCTGGCACGTTCGCGCCCTCGTCCGAGGTCCTCGGTCGGCGGCTGCCGGCTGCGTTGCCGAGGGCGTAGGTGAAGATGGCGGCGGCGGCTTGTACAAAGTTCAAGAAGGGGCTTGCACAAAGTTCAAGTCGTGGGTTAGCGTTCTTCTCGTCGCCCAGTTGAACTAAGTGCAAGTC